>CAIXNZ010000030.1 GCA_903920975.1 Candidatus Falkowiibacteriota bacterium
TAAAAAATATAAAAAGAAAAAGGGCGCGGTGTTTATACCGTGCCCTTGTTTTGAACTAATGATTATTGATAGTGAAGATGCGCGATTTTCCTGCCCTTTTGGCTTTGCGCATCAGTTCATTGGCTTTGCGAATTGCCCGCTGCAGATTCTCCTCATCTTGAGCGTTAAGCTGATACAGGCCAGCGGAAAAAGAAATTGCGCTTTCTGCAAATCCGCCTTCTTTGACCTCGAACTGGCTGAAATGATCAAGTATCTGTTCCATCCTTTTCTTCATAGTCTCCATGGGTTGCTTCCAGATAACCACGAACTCATCGCCGCCTACGCGCGCGAAGATATCGTCGTTTCTGACCAGGTGTAAAAATTCAGTGACAAATGCGATCAGCAGTTTGTCGCCGAAAGTCTCCTGGTGTTTTTTATTGACCTGGCCGAATTCGTCCAGATCAACAAAGGCCACAGAAACCGGAATATGCGGTGATCTCAGCAATTCGCCCTGCAATTCATTGATTTTCCAGTCCAAACCGCGCCGGTTCAGAATGTTAGTCATAGGATCAATAAACCTGAAGTTATCAATATTGGATCTCTGTTGGAAAATCACATCCAGAAATTTTCCCACTGCATTCAGGATATCGAGTTGGCTGCTCGTAAAATTTCTGGCCTTGTTCGTATCATCAATGGCCAGAACCGCCACAACCTCTGTGTCGTCATGGACAGCAACATAGACATCCCAGCCGACTCCGGGAGTGGGATTTTTCACAATCCTTGTTCCGAAATCAAAAGGAAATTCATGACGCGAGTCAAGTATGTCATGCGAACGAGGTCCGTGGGTTCCCCGCAGGATGTATTCTTCAGTCGTGCTGCTGCTCGATTTTACGAAAATCGCCAGCCGGTTAACTTTCAGGTCCTCGGACAGATTTTTCAGGAGCACCTTCACAAACTCATGAATACCCTTGGTGAGCGAAGCAATAAGCTCCGCTGTTCGCAAATACTGCCTGGCAACCATTTTTTATCCTCCTTATTTTTTCAATTTACTATCATTACATTAAATCACATTTTTTTGATTTTGTCAAGACTTTTTCTTGCTAAACTTAAATAAATCTTATATAATTTTTATATGAAAGCTAATGAATTGCGTAAAAAATACTTGGAATTTTTTAAATCCAAAGGGCATGCTATTATACCCAGCGCTTCTTTAATTCCGGAAAATGACCCTTCTGTGTTATTTACCACTGCTGGCATGCATCCTTTAGTCCCTTATTTAATGGGGGAAAGCCATCCAGGCGGCAAAAAAGTTGCCAATATTCAAAAATGCATTAGAACTTCTGACATTGATGAAGTGGGCGATAATCGCCATTTAACATTTTTTGAAATGATGGGCAATTGGTCATTTGGCGATTACTTTAAAAAAGAAGCTATTGAATGGAGCTGGGAATTTTTAACAGATTCTAAATGGCTTGGCCTTGAACCTCAAAGAATCTATGTAACTGTTTTCAAAGGCGAAGAAGGAATACCAAAAGACGATAAGTCGGCTGAAATTTGGCAAGCAATTTTTAAAAAAGAGGGAATAACCCATGAAATTGCTAAAAATGAAAAAGTTAATGATACTACCAGAATTATTCCATTGGGTAAGGAAGATAACTTTTGGATTGCCGGAGCAACAGGACCTTGCGGCGCTGACACTGAAATGTTTTATGATACTGACCCGCAACAAGGCGCTTTAAATGGAAAATTCAATGATTTAGTAAAAAGCGGACGATTAATTGAAATCTGGAATGATGTGTTCATGGAATTTGATAAAAATGCGGAAGGAAAGTATGTCCCGTTAAAACAACAGAATGTTGATACTGGCATGGGTTTAGAGCGAACAATAACTGTACTCAATGGTTTTGACAATGTATTCCAGACAGAATTTTTCCAACCGCTCTTTAAAGAAATAGAAAAACTATCAGGCAAGAAATATTCTGAAGAGGAAAATACCAAATCTTTTAGAATTATCGCTGACCATATCAAAACAGCTACTTTTATATTAGGCGACCACAAGGGCATTACGCCATCAAATGTTGATCGTGGCTATGTTTTGCGCCGTCTAATCCGCCGCGCAGTCAGATATGGCAAACTCCTTGGGATTAAAGATTCTTTTACTTTTAAAATTGCGGAGATTGTCATTAAAATGGACCAAGACACTTATTCTGAACTAAAAGAAAATAAAGAATTCATTATCAATCAATTAATATTAGAAGAAGAGAAATTTGAAAAAACAATAAACAATGGACTGAAAGAATTTGAAAAAATGAGCCGAGACAAAAAAATCTCGGGCAAAGAAGCTTTTATTCTTTTTTCAACTTATGGTTTTCCCTTTGAAATGACAAAAGAAATAGCATTAGAGAAAGACTTTAAAATTAATGAAGAAGAATTTGATGCGGAATTTAAAAAACATCAGGAGCTTTCCCGCACTGCTTCAGCTGGCATGTTTAAAGGCGGTTTGGCTGACACTTCCGATGAAACCAAGAAATTACATACTGCTGCTCATTTAATGTTGGCGGCTTTGCGCCAGGTTTTGGGTCCTGATGTTTATCAAAAGGGAAGCAATATAACCGCAGAGCGTTTGAGGTTTGATTTTAGCTATGACAAGAAAATGACACAGGAGCAAATCAAAAAAGTTGAGGATATTGTCAATGATAAAATAAGAGAAAAATTACCGGTCAAGTGTGTGGAAATGGACATTGAAAAAGCCAGGGATGAGGGCGCGATGGGTGTTTTTGGGCATAAGTACGGAGATAAGGTTAAAGTCTATTCAATAGCTAATTTTAGCAAAGAAATCTGTGGTGGTCCTCATACTGATAACACTGCAGAATTGGGCAATTTTATAATCCAAAAGGAAGAGAGTTCCTCTGCTGGAGTTCGCAGAATTAAGGCAGTTTTGAAATAAAGCTTGACATTTTAA
>CAIXNZ010000031.1 GCA_903920975.1 Candidatus Falkowiibacteriota bacterium
ATATATATAATAAAACATATAATAAATACCAATATGTCTTTAGATGAACGCAAAATTCGTTTGGAAAAAATGCAGAAAATGATGGCCGAGGGCATTAATCCATATCCCAGCAAATTTGAAAAAAAGCAAAGCTTGGCGGCGGCTAAGGAATCAAAGCTAAAAGTTAAAATTAAAACAGCTGGTCGGCTTATGACCAAAAGGGAAATGGGCAAGATTTGTTTTTGTCATTTGCAGGACGAGACAGCTAAAATGCAGATAGTTTTACAGCAAGATGGTTTGGGAGATAGAGAATTCAAATTTTTTCTGAAAAATATTGACATGGGTGATTTTATTGGCGTTGAAGGTGAGATTTTTAAAACTAAAAAAGGCGAGATTTCTATTTTGGTTAAAAAATATACTTTATTAACCAAGGCCATTTTGCCTTTGCCGGAAAAGTGGCACGGCCTGAAAGACTTAGAAACCCGCTATCGCGAAAGATATTTGGATTTGATTATGAATGCCGAGACTAGGGAAGTGTTTAAGAAAAAAGCTCAGTTTATTAAAGAGATTAGAAACTATATGGATGGTCAGGGCTTCATTGAAGTGGAAACTCCTGTTTTGGAAGAAGTGCCAGGCGGAGCAGATGCTGAACCATTTATTACTCATCATAAAACTCTGGATGTTGATTTTTATTTGCGCATTTCATTGGAATTGCATTTGAAGCGTTTGATTGTCGGTGGTTATGAAAAAGTTTATGAAATCGGCAGAGTCTTTAGAAATGAAGGCATGAGCACTCAGCATTTGCAGGAATTTACTGAAATGGAATTTTATTGGGCTTATGCCAATTGGCAAGATTTAATGGTCATGCTGGAAGATATGTATACCAAAGTAATTAAAAATACTTTTGGCACTTTAAAATTTGATTATCAGGGTACTGCCATAGATTTTAAAAAACCTTGGGCAAAAATTAATTACATTGATATTTTCAAGGAAAAAATCGGTGTTGATTTGGATAAAGATGACTATACTAAAGATCTTCTGGCCTTTGTCACCAAAAATGATCCTGAGTTAGCAAGTGAAATGAAAGAACTGCAAAAAAGCGGCATAACTAATTTTGGCAGAATAATTGACGGTGTTTACAAAAGATTTATTCGCAAGGATATTATTCAACCGACTATATTATTTAATCATCCTTTGGCTGTTTCGCCATTGGCTAAAAAAGACCCTGAGCATCCCAATAGAACAGAGCGCTTGCAGATTCTGGTTTTAGGCGCTGAAGTTGGTAATGCCTTCTCAGAATTAAATGACCCGATTGACCAAAGACAGCGCTTTGAAACCCAAATGAAATTGCGCGAGGCAGGGGATAAGGAAGCGCAAATGATTGATGAGGATTTTATCCGCGCCCTGGAACATGGCATGCCGCCTACGGCTGGTTTTGGCCTGGGCATTGACCGTTTGTTTATGTATTTAGTTAATCAGCCCTCAATTCGTGATGTGGTCTTTTTCCCAACCATGAGACCTGAGAAATAATTTAAAAAATATGGTGAAAGAAAAATTAGAATATCAAAAACCCACAAAGCAAAAATTTGAGGCAGAGAAAAAATACGATTATATTTTTAAACAATTTCATGACGCTGATTTTGAGATTGAAAAATATCCCGAGCTTTTTGAGCGCTGTGTGGAACTGGCTAATATGCCGGAGTCGCATTTTGATGATGCCGTGAAAATGTCAGAAATTATTAATACTCTCTGGGCTGAAATTGAAAAAGAAGATAACATAAAATTTTCTCTGGAAGAATTAAAATTGGCTTGTCTATTTCATGACATTGGCAAATCTGGTCCATTGGGCGCCAATCGCAATCAGCGCTTTATGACACAGCAGATTTTTAACCCCATTTATTTTAATGTTAAATCCAAGAATTTTCAACAA
>CAIXNZ010000032.1 GCA_903920975.1 Candidatus Falkowiibacteriota bacterium
ATGTTCTTTATTTCGGTCTTGGGGTAAAGTTTTGTATCGCCAATTGGCCTCAAAGAGATATTTGCGTCACAGCGCAAATGTCCCTTTTCCATATCAGCGTCAGAAACATCAAGGTAGCACATGATCTGGCGCAGTTCCTGCAAAAATATTTTGGCTTCCTGCGGTGTTTGAATATCTGGTTCAGTAACAACTTCCATTAAAGGCGTACCGCCGCGATTATAATCAACCAGACTGTATTTTTTTCCATTCGGGTGCAAAAGTTTAGCCGCATCTTCTTCCAGGTGCAAGCGGTTAATCCTGATTTTTTTTATCTGCTTTGTCTCAGGAATATAAATTTCCAAGAAACCGGCCTTACCAATGGGTTTGTCAAATTGAGAAATTTGATAAGCTTTTGGTAAATCAGGATAAAAGTAATGTTTGCGATCAAATTTTGAATATTCATCAATTGTGCAATTTAAAGCTAAAGCGGTTTTGGCTGACCATCCAATGGCTTGTTTATTGGCCACGGGTAAAGTGCCTGGGTGTGCTAAACACACCTGGCAGACGCAAGTATTAGGGCTCTGGTTTTCGCCGCTATTATCGCAAGTGCAAAACATTTTAGTTTTAGTTTTGAGCTGGACATGAATTTCCAGACCGATAATTGGTTCAAGTTCCATAATTATTGAATAATTGGTTTTTTAGTTTCTTTCAGGTTGTTATATAAAATTATCGTAAAACTTAAATATAACGGTAAAAGACATAAACCAACAAAATTAAAGATTATATTAAATGGAGTTACAATATAAAAATACAGATTTTCATCGGCATTTAAAGCACTTAATATTACGTAAAGAATACCCACTACAATTAATTCCAAAATCGTTACCGGCAGATAAATTGCCAAATAGGGTGCTATTAGGCGCCATAGGGTTTTAAACCAACGTCCTTTGACCAATTCCTTGCTGGATGTTAAAGCTTCAAGGCCATTATTTTTATTTACTTCCAGGACATTGACATAAGATGAAAAATAATACCAGACCATAAAAATAATACCAGGGATAATTAATAAAATAAGACCCAATCCCACAACGAGTCCCGTTAGAAATTCAACCCAGAAGAAAGACGGTACTTTTCTCAGCGATTCATGAAGTAATTGTTTCAAATTAAAGGGCTGATTTTTATAGAGTGTGTCAATTAATTTTATGGCAAATATCGAGAACCATAAATAAAGAAAACAGAGGATAAGAATTAGCAAAATTAAGGGTATGATTATTAAACCAGAAGTAAAATCACCATTCGGTCCAATGAAAATTGATTGGAAAATTAAAAGTACCATGTCTCCCGCTAGTAGAATAAGAACTAGTTTAATAAAGAGACGAAAATTCTTGCTGTAAATTTCCCAACCCTTAATTATGATTTGTTTGACTGAAAAAAGATTTTGTTCCATATGAAAAATTTAAAGTTTAAGTATTAAGTTTGAGTAAAATTATTCAATAATACTAAGCTTACTTTTGACAATTGCCAAGATTTCTTCCTGAACTTTTTCAATCGGTTGATTGGCGCTGACTTTGTGCCAGCCAAAATCTTCAGCTAACTGAGTAAAATTTTCAGCAACTTTTTTGAGCATCGCTGGGTCTGTTTCATGGACATTAGTTTTTTCCAAGGCTTCGGCATATGGCTCGCCTTCGAATAAAATACCTAGATTTTCATTTAAAAGATGGGCATTAAGTTTATATAGCAAATCTTTGTCTACGCCTGTGGCCATGCCCCAGGCAATACCCGTACCAACATAATCTTCGGCCACAACCCAAGTGCCCTTAGCCAATCTTTCTTTAAGCTTGGGCTCATATTGGGTGCGGTTTAAGACTTGTAATAATTGGAATTCTCTGGGCGTAAAGCCATAAGAATTGCCTTCTTTTAAATAATTAGCAATCAAAAGTCCTGATGGTTCTAAATTATAAATGGCATATTTAAGATATTCAGCATTTTTGCCAAGCTTAACAATTAGATTTTCCACCAGCATTTTGGCTTGAGTGGACTTACCAAGTGAATTAACACCGTAAAAAACTATAAATTGACCTTTTTGTTGCGTGGGCATATTTTTTTATGTTTAAGGATTTGTTTTTATCTTAGCATATTTTTAGAAAATAAAAAATAGCCGTAAATGGGCTATTTTTCTTAACTAAATATTAAATTTTACATTCAAATAATTTTTTTTACTTCTTGCCAAAGTTGCTCGTTGATATCTTCAATTTTAGCCAAATTATTATTTGGCGCGCAACTAATGGTTATCCAGCCGTATTTATCAGCCACATATTTATAAGCTGACGCTGCGTCAATAAGATGTTGCAAGTCCGCCTCATGGATATCCCGCTTTTTTCCGCCGACATAGTCGCGATGGCCTTTTTTATCAACCAGCTGTTGTCCGATTTCCGGAGGCATAAAAAGCAAAATGGTCAAATCTGGCCTTGGTATTTGAAATATGTTGTATTCTAAATTATCAAGCCAGTCCAGAAATTCGTCTCTGGCCGCCAGATTTTTAATTTTGCCGGCTTGATGGCCCATATTTGACGAAACATAACGGTTGCTAATGACAATATTTCCTTCAGCCAGCCATTTTTTTATTTCAAAAGAAGCTGCGTAGCGATCACAGGCATAAAAAATCGAGCCGCGGTAAGGGCCGACTTCATTGGCACTGCCATATTTGCCGTTTAAATATTCTTCAACCAGACCAGCGCTTTTTTCTCCGTAGCGGGGGAAGTCAATCATTTTGACTGGCTGGCCTACTTTGGTTAATTTTTCAACCAGCAGTTTAGTTTGAGTGGCTTTGCCAGAGCCATCTGTGCCATCAATAACAATAAATTTTCCTTTTTTCTCTGCCATAATTATATTTTTAATTCCTGATCCTGGAGATAGGGAACTTTCTTTTTTAAAGCCAATTCTGCTTTGGCCAGCTCTTTGCCCAGATCAAGGGCGTGGAGTATGTCAGAAATAAAAGTAAAAATTTGGTTTTGTATTTCTACGCTTGAGTGGCCTTCAAATTTTTGAATGAATTGGCCATCGGGGGAAAAGTGGCTAACAACTATTTTATCCTGCTCAACCTTGATTTCAAAATTACCCCGCGGGTCTTGAATACATTCTGTTTTGGGTTTGTGCTTTTCTACCATTTCTGAAGCTGATAAAAAATCTCGTTCGTAAATATGTGCCGAGCTTGAGACGATGCAGAGTTTGCCTATTTTTAGATTAAGCGCCTGGGCTATTTCTTTTTGTACATTTCTTAGGGCAAAAGCATTTTGCGGCCAGGCGCGGTACATATCATTTGATCTAATAAAAGTAGTTAGATACACTCTCTCTCTTTGCACCAGGGCCTGGATAAGGTTAATGCAGGGACTTTTGGGGTTGCCAGTGTCTTTCATCACATCCCAAGTAAAGGCAATAGCGCGGCGGCTGAAATTATTCTCCTTTAGTTCTTTTATCATTTCCTTGACCTGATTGATGCCATTAAAATTTCTAAAGCGGCTGCCATAAGTATATTCAACGCCATCGAGAATGTGGTCGGTCATAAGTTGAGGATAATAATTTTCCAGGTCCTTTTTATTGAAATATAAAAAATCAGGCAAAAACGGGTTGTCCGGGTCCTCGTCGCTGATTATGGTAGTGATATTGACCAGCTCTCTTTGCATCTCGGCATATTGACTCATTTTATTGACGCCAAATTTCAAGACTCTATCCAAGACTTTTAGCCAGAGGTCAGCAATTTTTTTATCTTCGAGCCGAAAACAAACCTCTTCACTGGGAAAATCAGTATTTTCTCTTTGCTTTTGGTCAGGAAAATCAATAATTTCTTTCAGCCAATTTTCTGGCGCGTTTTGTTTTACTAAAACTTGATTAAGCTCGCTTTCGTTGATAAAAATAGTATTTTTCTTGAACCACATACGAAACTCCTGGACTTTGTCTGCTGGTATTTCTTTATGAATTATTTGGAGGCCCTGATTTTCCGTTAAAAAATTATGGAAAAATTTTAAACTTCCCGATAAGTCATTGCCGGTTACAATGAGCTTGGAAATTTTTGGATTGCAAAAAATGTTACGAATTATGTAGTTGATACCTTCTTTACTGTAAAGTTGGCCGATGGCGCCAATTTTGCTTTTGTTTTCGTCTGAAATAATCTCATTAATATGTTCTTTTTTTGTCCAACCACAAATAATGCCGATAAAGCCATCGGCATTGGGAATAATTATTTGATTTGAGTAATATTTTGGCCAGGCCATTATAATTATTTAGATACTTGTTTTAGGATGTCTTCGAGTTGGCGATATAACTCTTCAATCACGCCGTCGTTATTAATGTGAAATCGCGCGGCTTGGGCAGTATCTTTAATTTGCAATTCGCATTCTTGCTGTTCGTCTTTCTGTAATTCCGCAAAAGTTTTTTTGGCATCATCAGAATTTTCGGAGCGCTTAATGATGCGTTCAAAACGAATTTTTTGATCGGCATTTATCTCCACCAAATAAAAACCAGGAATCTGCTCCAGAAATTTAATATCGGCCATGCGCCGAACTCCGTCAACTACAATAATGGCTGAACCTGAATTTTTCACGTCATTGGCGATGGTTTTGGCCATCAAATCTTCGCCAAAGATTTTACGTAAGGCCGAAGACATTGTTTGCAGATTGTCCCGACTATGCTCAATATAAAAGCGGTCTAAAACGTCGCGCAGTATTGTCGAGAAGCGAAAAATTTCCGCGCCGTGCTTGTTTTTAAGATAAAGGCAAGCCGTGCCCTTGCCAGAAGCAATCGGTCCGACAAACCCTAAAATTATTTTATTTTTCATAGTTTTCAACTTCATCTTGCAAGATTGTTAATTCCACTCCCGCGCATTTGAAAAGTTCTTCACTCTCTTTGCTGAGCTGGTATTTTTTTTCGCATACAACGCGTAATATGCCGGCATTAATAATCATTTTGGCGCAAGTCGGACAGGGGGTCATTTTGCAGTACATAGTGGCGCCATTAATGGCAATGCCCAATTTAGCAGCTTGGACAATGGCATTTTGTTCAGCGTGGGTTGTTCTGACACAGTGATGAGTTTGACTGCCGTCTTCATGTATTGTGGTTTTCATCTGGTGGCCGACCTCATCACAATGAGGCAGTCCTTTTGGCGAGCCCACATAGCCAGTGACTAAAATTTGTTTATCTTTGGCGATGACGCAGCCAGATCGTCCTCGGTCGCAAGTCGCTCTCTCGGCCACAGTTTTAGCAATATCCATAAAGTATTGATCCCAGGAAGGACGTTGATGTTTTGCTTCTTCTGTCATAATTAATATTGTTTTAGGTTTATAAGATTTATAGATGATATTTTAACATGAAGAGTCTAAAAAATAAAGTTTTTTCAAAAAAAACATCCCGCGTCGCGGGGTGTTTTTTTAATATAATTCGTTTATTTTATAATTGGACTTTTATGCCAGGGCCCATGCTGGAAGAAATAGTTATGCCTTGGATAAAAATACCCTTTAAACTAGCTGGCTTGATGCGATTAAGCACCTCCATAAAAGCTTCAAAATTTTCAAGCAATTTTTTATCATCAAAGGAGGCCTTGCCAATTAAAAGGTGAAGATTGCCAGTATCATCTGTTTTAAAAGTAACCTTGCCTTTTTTCAGTTCTTCAACGGCCTTTTTAACATTAGGAGTAACTGTTTCAGTTTTAGGATTGGGCATTAAGCCGCGCGGACCTAAAATTTTAGCGACTTTGGCCATATCCTTCATCATCTCCGGCACAGTAATAATGACATCGAAGTTAATTTTTTGGGTCTTGGCAATCTGTTCAATGATTTCTTCGCCGCCAACAATGTCAGCGCCTGCTTCCTTGGCTTCTTTTTGCTTTTCCGCTGGAGCAACTACGGCTATTTTAATTTTTTTACCAGTGCCATGCGGTAAAACAGCGATGGAACGGACTTGCTGGTCGCTTTTTTTCGGGTCAATGCCAGTTCTGATGCTGACATCAATTGAAGCGTCAAACTTGGTAGTGGAAGTTTCTTTAACCATTTTAATGGCTTCAGCAATCGGATAGGTTTTGTTAGGATCAATTTTCTTTTTTAATTCTGCATAACGAGCTGAATGTGGTTTGTCTTTTTTAGCTCTTTTCATAAAATTATTTATAGCGTGGTTTTAATGAAAGGGGACTAGCCTTTCTCCCACAATTAGAATTTAAAAATACGAAATAAGGGATTGGAATTATTTTTCGATGGTAATGCCCATTTGGCGGGCAGTGCCTTCAACAATTTTCATGGCAGTCTCAACATCATCAGTATTTAAATCTTGCAATTTTTTTTCAGCTATAGTGCGAACTTGGGCTTTGGTTACTTTACCAACTTTTTCTTGCAATGGTTTGCCTGAGCCCTTGGCAATGCCAGCGGCTTTGCGCAGTAATTCAGAGGTGGGTGGAGTTTTTAATTTAAATTCATAGGTGCGATCCTCATAAACAGTAATTTCGGTCGGCACAGTATCGCCCATCTTTTCTTTGGTGGCCTCATTAAATTTATTACAAAATTCCTGGATATTTAAGCCATGCTGACCTAAAGCCGGACCAACCGGAGGAGCGGGGGTGGCTTTGCCTGCTGAAATTTGTAATTTGATTATAGTTTTTACTGGTTTTGGCATAATTTTAGAATATAGAATTTAGAATATAGAATTTACAGAGATTTAGAGATTATATCTTTTTTATTTGTAAGAAGTCAAGCTCAATGGGTGTTTCACGGCCAAACATTGAGACTAAGACCTTAATTTTACCTCGGGCCTCATCAATAGAAGTAACTCTGCCTTCAAAACCCTTAAAGGGACCGTCATTAATTTTAACTGGCGAACCCTCGGAAACATCAATTTTAAATTTAGGTTCTTCCTGACCCATTCTTTTTAATAAGCCCTGAACTTCAGCTTCAGAAACCGGGGTCGGAGTAGTGCCTGAACCGACAAAACCCGTAACATTGGGAGTATTGCGCACTACATACCAGGAATCATCGGTCATATCCATGCTGACTAAAATATAGCCGGGAAAGATTTTTTCAATCACGGTTTTTCTCTTGCCGTTTTTAATTTTAATCTTTTTCTCGGTCGGGATGATAATATCAAAAATTTTATTCTCCATGTCAAAGCTTTCAATCCTCTGTTTCATATTGTCGGCTACACTTTCTTCATAGCCTGAATAGGTATGAATTACATACCATCTTTTGCCGCGCGATACTTGCTTGGCCATATGTTTTTATTTAAAAGTTAATAGTGGCTAATATAAATTATTTAATTACTTTTTCCACACCCAAAGTCAAAAGAAAATCAACAAAGCCAATAAGGGCGGCTAATATTAAACTAATGCCAATAATTAACAGGGTGTAATTAGCAGTCTGCTTTTTTGTTGGCCAGGTGACTTTTTTTAATTCGGCGATTGATTCGCGGATGTAATTTGAAATCTTTGAAAAGATATTCATAAATTTAAGTTTTTTAAAAAGACCCTTGGCAGGTCTCTTAATATCATTGTACTGGAAGGTGAAAAGAATGTCAAGTTCTGGAGAAGGGGAATGGGGATGAGAAGGGAGTTATTGACTTTTTTTGTTAATTTTGCTAAGTTAGGTTATCAAGGTTCTTTACATTGGAACAGAAACCCAAACAAAAAGGAGGCTTGAAATGGGTGACAGAGAGGTGTTAGCGAGAAGAATAGAGACAAATTTTGTCTCGCAACCCCAACCGAAGTTTTCCCCCAAGGATCTTTGGCTGGGATCGGGCCAGAAAAAAGGCAGTTTAAGTATCTATTCTATCAAAGGCAAGCGTACGGCGCCTGTGGAATTGTTGCCGACCGGCTCCAAGGATGACAAATTCGATTTATCCAAGTGGTTGCCGGGTGTGGAGACACAGCTGGATGAACAGTGTACTGCGGCGGCCACGTCGCCGTTATTGACTTTTCTTCAATGCCAGGATTTGAAATCTCAGGGTAAGGTTGGCGTACCGGAAAGGAATCTTTTTGATGACAATTGGATTTACACAGAAGGTCGCAAATTGGCCGGCCTGCCCAGCAACAAACCTGGTCTGCGTATTGGCGATGCCATGGAACTTTTTCGCACTGTCGGCGCCAAACCTGAACGAGCCAAATCTTCGGATGCTGAAAAGATCGCCAATCATAAGATCGAGGTTTACGTCCGCGTCAACTGGACAAAAGCCGATGAAGTAAAATTGGCTTTGCGTCAATTCGGACCGTTACCAGTATCAATGTGGGTCGGAGCATCTTGGTTCAATTCCCTCGGCTTTATCGAGGAAAGCGACGCCGGAAATATGCATCATTCAATCCTGCTGGTCGGCTGGACCCAGAAAAGCAACAAAGAGCATTGGGTCATCCGCAATTCCTGGGGAGCAAATTGGGCAGAAGGCGGATACGCCTTTATGGTGCCGCGTTATTTGGAACGTTATACAACCGACCTTGCTTCGGTTGTTGATCTGCGCGGTTCCAGGGACAATTATCCGGCCAATGCCTTTGAAAAGTGGGCTTCCAAACAACCCCAGTGGTTCAAAGACGCCTTCGGCGTTAATTTCTAAAACCTCAAAGCGTTCCGCGTCGCGGAACGCTTTTTTATATTGACAATAAGTATTTTTTGTGCTAATTTTTAATCAAATCGTTCTTTTTAAAAGGAGGAGAAAAATGGTCAGGAAAATTGTTGGCTGGGTGTTTTTGATTGTAGCGTTTTTGGCCGTTGCTTTTACGGTCAAAGCAGAACCGGTGCCAGCAGATCCGGGAGTATCTAGCACTTACCTCAACATCAAGGGCATTATCGAATTTCGGGTATCGTTGGGTTTTATGAAATACTATGAATATCAGCTTCAACAAGAAGAAAAAGTAAATGATGGAGATACGAGCATGGCCGGTATTGTTCAGCGACAGAGAGTAGAAGGATTTGATTACGAGATTGATTACTGGCTTGACGCGGATCAGTCCTATCACGACCAACTCACCAATTTGGAAAATTTGTTTAGAGCAGTTATGTTCGATTCCAAATTGGCGAAGGAGGGCAAGATTAATTTGCTGGTTATGTCAGATGCCAGTTCAAAAAAAGTCAAAGATGTTTTGGGCGATGCTATGGCTCTGGTTTTTATGGAAAAAAATCCCAACGTAAGTCCTGACGATGTTTTTGCCATACTCAAGCGCCTTCAGTTTGATTATGTAGGAAATGTCGATCCAGCCAAGGCTGGCGTGGAAAAAAAGATGATGCCACTCGTAATCTTTTTTGACTTATCGAAAATCGACAAACAGACTGGATCTTTGGCCAACTTTTACGCCCAAAGGGCTGAAAAAATCAGCTGGACAAAGCTGGACAAAGTCATTAATACGCATAAATAAAGAGTAGCGAGAGCGGTTTTATTAAACCGCTCTTTTTATTATTGACAAAAAGCTTTTTTTACGATTTAATTAAGGCAACTAATCTCAAAGGAGGAAGCGGAAATGGGAGCTGCAAAAGATGAGCGGAAAACTGTGACTGTGCGGCTGGGTGAGAAGGAGCTGGAATTTTGCAAAAAGGTGCGTCAAGAACTTAACATGACCATTACTGAACTGATGCTCGAAGCAATCAGGATATTTCTCTGGATTGCCCGGACCATCAAAAACGGGGGGCAGTTGGTATTGATTGATGAAAACGAAAAAGAAGCGCACATAGTCGTTCCCAGTCTGGAATGGTTAAAGGAAAAAGATTTGCCGAAAAAAGGAGGACAAGATGGCGGATAAGAAAAAGATTTCGTCGAAAACTGCAGTTAAATTGCTGGATCTGTTAATTGAAAAAATGGCTAGGTTAATAAAGGGAGTTAAATACTCCCAAAAGCGTCTAGACTCAGATTTGGCAGAAATGCAAGTGCGTTAAATTCAAAAGGCCCCTTCGGTAGCGGAGAGGCCTTTTTATATCTTGAAATTATATATCCAAATTTTTAACTTGTTTGGCGCGGGCTTCAATAAAGTGTTTGCGATTTTCGGCTTCATCACCCATAAGAATATCAAAGACTTCGTCTGCCTTGGCCGCGTCTTCAACATTTATTTTTTTCATGACGCGAGTTTCAGGATCCATGGTTGTTTGCCAAAGCTGTTCAGGATTCA
>CAIXNZ010000033.1 GCA_903920975.1 Candidatus Falkowiibacteriota bacterium
CTACCCCAGTAATTACCCCTACTGCATAAAGCGTTTCTCTGAACGCAAAAAAAGCCCGTCGCCCGGGCTTTTTTTAATTTAGTTTTTTATGCGGACTGGACGGACGGAGAACTGACTGCCCTTACTGCCGTCGACCATACCGCCGTAGAGGATGAGCAAGAACCAGGCGTAGCCGCCTGGACTGACCGAGACCTCAGTAGAAGACCAGTAATAGTAACTTGGGAAACCTCCAGAACCAAGAGCTTGATAAGCAGCCCATGATTCATCTTTAGCAGGTAAGAACCAGTCAGAATAAGTGCCGTCTGTATAATCAGCACAGGCTTTGGCTGCAGGGTATTTTTCAGCACCTAAAGCAATGAGAGCAGTAGTATTTCCTGCACCGTCAGTGTCACTTTGAGCACCAGTATTTACATATTCTATTGAGTATTCAAGGCCAGTAATTTCAGGGGCGAGTTGATAGGTGTGACCGTTATAGGTGAATTCTGGATAACTTGGTGGAGGTGGTGGTGGAGTTCCACCATAATTCTTAAAATACAAATTCCAACCGCTTATATTTTGAGCTTTTGCATTTTCATTAAAGACTGCTTTTTCCTCAATCGTTAAAGCTCTCCAAGCTTGAACAGCTTGACCGTATTTTTCTCTCTGCGCAATTTGCGCAGGTGAAAGTGTAAAAGGTTTTGCAGACCCTGGCTTATAATATCCAGTTACTACTGGCCCATTTTTTCCACGACGAAATATCATTGAACCTCCAAACTTTCCAGCCGCCTCATCACTATGCATTGCACCTCTTAATTTTGCCATATATTTTTTTAATAAGTTATTGAGCCAAGAAAGAAAGCTAACACTATGCTTACTAAAATGGCGAGCTGATAAAATCTCTCTCTAATAAAAAAGTATTCTCTAAGTCCGTCTACTTCTTTTTGATTATAGTATTGTCCCATACAAAATATTATATCACACTACGAGAAATGATACGAGAAAGTTATCCACATCTTGACACTATACTATATCTCTATCAATATATTCCGCCGCTTTTGCCTCGCTTTTCATGCCAGTAAATAGCGACATGTGATTCTGTCTATGGTCTATCAAGCAGGGAAATGGGTTATAAATATTTAGCTTTCTATCCATACAAAATAAGCCAATGCGGTGGTCATCAAATGGGATTTTTTGTTTATCATAAAACTCTATCATAGCAGGTATTAATTTTGTAGGTAAACAAATTGCCAGTCCGCCATATATTGCTTTTTTAATTATTGCCCCAGTTTCCTGACGCTCTTTTGAAAATTTAGCATAAAATTTTGACTGGCTATAAAAAAAACTCACTGGCAAACCTTGAGCTTTTTCGAGATACGCACACGCTCTATTATAAAAATCGTCGCACACAATGCAGTCATCTTGAATTACTACATGATAATCAGCAGTCGGGTCATACATAAGCCAAGCAGTTCGACAATTCGCAAGCAAGCCAATGCCCTGATCTAAAGAAACAGGGCATTTGCCAAGCTTGCTCTCTAGATACGGTAAATATTCCAAGCGTTTCGGGTGCATCATTATTGCTATTGATAATTTCATAAAAATATTATAGCACAAATAGCATAATAAAAAATAGCCCCTTTCGGGGCTATCTTTTACGAAACAAATACTATTTATCTGTTGGGTCTACTGGAGCAACAAGGGTTCCGTCATAATATGGGGAAGTAGTTGCGTCATAGTTTATGCTAACACAATTCTGCATATAAAGGTCGAAACCTGAAATCTGCATAGAAGTGGCAGCAAGGGCGAAAGCAGCCTTATAAGTAGCATTGATAACGACAGTTCCAACGGTAGCACCTGCTGACCAAGCTTGAGAAGCGTCTGTAATCAAAGCACGAATAGCAAGTTGCTTGAAGCTCTTTGGATTTTTAGGGGTAACTAATGCTCTCATGTATGAACGGCCTTTCCACTTGGAAGCTACCATACAGTTAGCAAATTTACCACTAGCGTCGTCAGAGTGAAAAGGTCCTCTTAATTTTGCCATGATATTGTTTAAAATTTAAACATAATTAATAAATTCTACGACCTTTAACGATTTTCTTTTAGATACTTTGACATGAAGCGATTAAAGCCAGACTGTTTCGGTGGGTATCTCATGTTATTATATTCCTGCTTAGTTTCACTGTCAAGCAAATCCCAAGCTTGTTTGCCATTTCTAAAAATGGCGCGCCAAGCTTGTTGATTTTCCAAGCGGTTATTTGTTGGCCAATTATCTCGGTGACGTGATAACACTTTTCCTTTTTTTCCCATTTGTCTTTGATAGACACCTGCTTGAATCATGTTTAGTCCATACCTAGAGCGAGCAAAAATTGCATGGCCATAGCCGTCAGGCTCACCAAATTTGCCAGTATAGCTATCAGAATGAAGTCCAGTTTTTTCTGTTACAAGGGCCATATATTTTCAAAATATTCAATAAAATTTTTCGCTAGGGCGGGCTCATGAAAGATAACAGAAGTTTCAAGATTTGAACAAAAAGCATTTCCAGTTAAATTGTGTGACCCGCTCACTACAATTTCACCGTCAATAATTATTAATTTTGAGTGTAGAAGATTTGCCTTAGACCAAACTTTTGCGTCAAAACCTAAAGTATTCAGCATGTCTACAAGCTCGGCAAAATTCGTGATTACTCGAATTTTGACCCCCCGCCTCACTGCTCGCACTAATTTTTGATTAAATATTTGCAGGGGGTGAGAGATATCATCTTTATACCACCTCCAGTCAAACATTAATATTTCAATAGACGTTTTGGCGACATCAACAAGACGTCCAACTTTCTCGGGATATTCTTTTCCAATTACAGTTTCATTTTGCATATTTTTAGACAATGTTAGAAGCAGTCACAGAGTTGGCACCGACATTTACAACACCTGCGTCACCATTATTTACAACAATATTTTCAGCAACGATATTATAGTTTGCACCAGTTTGCGAACCTATGCCGTAAGTCGCACAAAGCCGGACAGTATTTTGCACCACAGTAAGATATTTAGAGGTTGAACCAAGTATAATTGGTGAATAGAGAGAGCCGGAAGTCCAGCCACAATTCAAAATGATATTTCCCTTAATCAAAGTGTGATAGCCATATAAAATTAAACACTGGCCTTTGCAGTCCAAAAAGAGATTATCCTCAAAAATATTTCCTACACAAGTTATTTTCCCCCAGAAACAGGTCGTCGTATAATTTTTAAAGGTATTATTTATCCATTTAGAATTTGAAACATAGTCATATTGTGAGGTGCTTAAAATATTTTCCAAGTCGCAATTTATCACCTGCAAATTTTCCAAATAGCCGTAGTAAAGATAACCAGATTTTATTTTCACATTATCAAGCGTTGTATTTATAGCACCGTTAAAAATAAGTTCAAAGTTCAAAGTCACATTAGAAATTTTACACTCCTGTTTCATTGCAATAATTAGATAAGTGAGGCTTGAAGTCGTTTGACCTTGATATAAGGTATCAATAGTTATATGCGTAGAATCCTGCCACGAAACTATTTTATAGTAATGACCGGAAGCTTTATTCAGCAAATATTTTCCAACAGTTTTCGCACTTGTCCATGTCACACCGGAAGCAACAACAGAAGCACTATTTTGTGTCAGTGTAATTGTGCCGGCTGTATATTCAGGTGAAGCGTCAGAGCCGATTAAAAGGTTATAGTCAGGGCTAGAACAATTTAAAATAACACCAGCCAAACTTTCTCCTATAATCTCAACATAGGAATTCAAAGCAGTTTTTGTTAAACCAGTATTATAAGTCCCATTTTTTATATATACAGAACCACCACCAAGACTATTCACATAATCAACAGCAGATTTCAAGTCAAAAAAGTCCTCATTAAAAATGTCGTCAACGATTTGCGCCTCGCAATAAAATTGCGAAATTGCAAGCCAGTTTTTAGTTTTATCACCTGTTGGCTGGCCTATATTTATGCAAAAATAACCAGAATTTAAAACTGCCTCTATGAAAGCAAGCCACTCATCGTCATTATTTTGTCCAAAATACATTTCATATTCAAAATTCTGCCAAGCAGTAGTAGCTATAAAACCATACGTCCAGCCGTCACCATAGGCCAAATCACAAGATAAAGTAGCCACTGTAGGCTCAACAATTTTAGCACGCCATTTAATTTTCACTTTATAAATCTTTTTACCAGTAGGCACTACAAGTCCACCAGTCGAAAAGTAATTATCACCATAATCATTATATTTTTCAATTACATATTCAGAATCATCAGCAGTAACACCACGAGATAAAATTTCAGCCACAGTTTTATCAGAAGGAATACACTCAACTGGGCCATCAAAATCAGTAAAAGCACCCCAAAATAAATTTTCTGTATAAGTAGTAGGCACTTGCATAATTGCAGTATACGCACGAGCAACCTCAATAACTTTGTCATTTACAATAGAACGAGCTACATGGTCAATTATTTCACTTGCTCTATGTGATTTTAAGCTTTGTCCGTCCTCCAAGTGTGCGTCAGGGTCAGCATTATGCGCACCGACGCTCGCCAAAATTTCTTCTGAAATTGTTGTCGGATCGTCTTGTGCTTTATGTTCTTCTCCCCATACTGTTTGCATAATATTTTTTTTAAGCGTTTTCCAACGCGGTTATTCTAGCCTCTAGCTCATTAATATATTGCTGTATAATTAAAATGTCCTCAACAAAAATTCTCTGCTTATCTGTTTCGTCATAAACAATTCCTGGCCTGTTTTCTTTTTCTCTAAATTCGTATTGCATAATTTTGTTTAAGTTAGATTACCATATTCACTATTATAATACGAACCGTCTGGCAAATCAATAGCAACCCAGTGAGCAGGGACTTGAAAAAATTGCTTAGTGAAAGCTTGTTTTATATTATTGCAGTGACTATCACGACACCAATTTTGCCCCGAGTGGACGGCTTGAACATTGTCAAACCACACGTCCCCTCTCACGCCGTCAAATTCCATAAATAAAGCATAGCCTCTTATCTGGCCAAGCCCTTTTGAAATTGTTACAGTTGCAGACTTCCAGTCAGCAATTAAATCAAACTCAATTTCGCAAATATTTTCAAAAGTCTGGCCCTGATATAGTGAATAAACAATAGCGTAAAAGCGAGCGGAATATCCACCAGTTACAGCAGTTAAATTACTTTTATAATTTATATTTAAAGTCAAAGGCAAAGCAAAATCCTCAATAATTCGCACCGCCTCATACATAGTCGCTTTTCCAGTTTTTTTTCTCAAAATAAAATAATCTTGAGGGTGTATTTGTGTAATTAATAGCCTACTAGCAGGGGCCTCCGCATGCAGACGACCAACCATACTTTGATATAAAAGTGAGGGCGTGCTTTCACCAATTAAAGAATTTTTTAATCGAAGGACTTTGTCCTGCACGAAAAATTTAAAAGCAGAAAGGCCAGTTAAAAGTCCGCAAGCTTTCCACAAGTCTTGCGTAGATTTGTCAAAAGTTGCCCAGATTTCAGAACACAAAGGCAACATACTTTTTTGTGTAAGTCCTTTTTTTTGCTTTCTTGAAGTAAAAGGATTTTTGACTCGTATGGTAGAATATAAAAAGCGGTCACTTGGCTGTATTGCTTTGCCAAAATAAGTTTCAAGCCCAGCAGGTATATCAACAAATTTTACTTTTGCCATAATTAAAGTATACCGCAAAAAGGTGTGTCTGACTACAGCCACGCAATTTTTAATGGAAACCATTTTCCCTAGGTCGGGAAAATGGTAGCTTTTTCAGATACCCCCCAAAAACAATCCGAAAAATGCAGGGGAAAAAAAGATAAAATGTGTCGGGGCGGGCGACCTTGCCCGCACCTTAAAAAAAGGCCGTCACCTTTCAGAAATGCCCCCACGCACAGCCTAGGAAAAAATACCACAGAC
>CAIXNZ010000034.1 GCA_903920975.1 Candidatus Falkowiibacteriota bacterium
AATAATGGATCATCTATCGCAAAAAAATCCAAAACACACCGCAAACCAGGCCAAGCCGAACAACACCAACACTCAACCGAAAACCGACAGGTTTGGAAACAATACACAAACAAAAAAGAAATCAGCGACCAACTGAAAAGAAATCAGCAACAAAAGCTTTAAAAAAAACTTAATTTGTGATATAATTAAGAAAGAAAAAGCACTAACCATTTAGAAAATGCGCAATAAAATCGACGAACAAAATCGAATGCTTGCAATGAATCGATTGAGATTTTTATTTAGAGAAAAATCGCCATTGTTGAAATATCATTTGAGAGATTATTTGCGACGCTATTTAAAATTTGAAAGCCAACAGCCAACTTTATTTTGAGATTTTTTGCTTGGCCATTTTGTCGCAAAGGTATAATTGAAATGCCACCGCGAAAAATAGCCGAGCAATTTAAATTCAATCTAACCATTTAACCCATCCGCGCTCCGCCTCTTTTGCGTTTTTTCTCAGGTAAAATCCTGCTGCTGCCGTGAGATCATACGGCCGAGCTATTTGGCGAAAGAGCCGCGCGCGCACGGCACCGCTCCAGGCTCGGCGGATTACCGCCGGCCTTCCGCTACTGCCTTAGCGCGCGCTCCCTCGTCGGCTGTTGAGGGTTTATTGCGTTGGCCGAATTTTGTATTCCCCTCTTTTTCCGCCCCCTAATTTTGCCCCCCAAAAAAAAAATAAAATTTGATGCGGCTGTCGGATGCAGCCGCAACCTTATGTAATTATAATTTGTTTGTGTTATAATTAAGTTAATTTATGGCCAAAGTTTCCTATGTCGATATCCCTGATGAGCTGGTAGATTCTTTTTATTCAAATCTGACAGCTCAATCGCGATTTACTAATGCCAGAATCACTAAGCGAGTTGTTTTGCTGTCGCGAGCTAAAATAAAAGGGCTGTCGCAAAAATCTTTATTGCCTCAAATAACCGCGTTGTGGAATGGTTTTAGCGATGCTCAAAGGATTGCCTGGAATGTTGCCGGTGCTGCCAATGACATGACCGGCTTTCGTCTGTTTGTGCAGGATCAGTGCTTGCGAGAAAAAAATGGCTTTGCCGGCGTGTCTACGCCAAGCGCTCTGCATCAAGGCTGGGTCGGCTGGCTTAATGTTTCTGCGCCTGCTACTGAGATTAAGATTATTCAAATGCATCCCCATTTTTACTATGTCCTTAGAAAAGTTACCGGCACTAAATCATCTTATAATCCTGTCAAGATTACTGAGGACTTTGGATTTCCTTTGCAAATCAGTTTGAATTATTCGTCTAATTTAGTGTCCCAAGGTGCTGGAAGTTACGCAAAATTTTATGCTGACGTGTGGAGTTCGTATCAGGGTAGAGATATCCATACGCTTTGCGAGATTGATCTTGATTTAGTTTCTGATTGGAAAAGCGCGACAGCCACCTTAAGCACTGTTATTGGTTATCCGGTTAGCTACGATCTTTATTTTCATCTCTATAATGTGCGAGGCGACTTGTATTTTGATGATGTTGTATCTAAGCATAATGATATAAACTGGGCTCGTGATTGGAAGTGTAATAATATTAATGTCACTTTTACTCATGCATTTTATCAAGTTCCAAAAAATTGGGTTGCTACGGTCTTTCCAGATGGCGCGATTTATGATAGTATTTATTTAGATTTTGTGTGATCATTTATTCGTAACTCGATACTAGTTTGATTTAATTAAAATTAATTTTTTAAAAATGCCTGATTATCCTGATTCAATTTATTCTCCGCGCACTTTGGTTAATTGGTATAAACGGACTTTCGATGCTTTGAAAACCCGTACTTTTTATGCTGAGGATTATAACAATGCGGTGGCTGAGATTGTCGCTATTGAAACCGAATTAGGTCTTGATGTGGCCGGCGCTTATGCCGATCTTACCGCTCGGCTTTCCGATTTAGCTGATCAGAATTTAAAAACAACTGACGCACCGACTTTTGCTTATGGCACAGAAATTACCGATGGCTCTGCTTTTTTGCAATTTAATGAGTATATTTTGCTTAATACTTATTATGCTGGGCTCGGAATTTCTATGTTTGACTCTGAGCTAAAAGCTGTTGGTGTTAATAATACTGTTTTTCTCTATGCCGAAGATGTTGGCCAAGTTCCGTCTATTGTTTTGGGTTCTGTTGACAATGATACTTTGTTTTTTTTTCAATGCTATCCGCTTTATAATGCGTTTCAATTTTTGTCTGCTGATTCGTTGGGTAATCCCCAGCCGATTGATAATTTTTCTATTATAGCTGATGATTTAGTTTTGTGGGGCAATGATCCTAATTTTACTTTTTCTGATTGGATGTCGACTGCTAGTTGCAGGGTGCAATATCTTGCTTCTATTACGCATGAGCTTTCTTTTTATGGTGCTGATGGCTATGTTTTTGATAACCTTTTAAAAATTACTAACATGCCAACGACAGATCCGTCAGACGCTACAAATACAATTTGGTATGATCCTACAGACGGAAATCGTTTAAAAATGGGTACTTAATTAATAATAAAATAACTATGACACAACAAGAACAGATCCAAAGTCAAATCGATATTTTGGATGCGCAATTAATCATTGCTGAAAAGAATTATGCAATGCAGGTCGCGCGTATTGAATCTCTTAAGTTAAAATTGCAAGTTCAAAAAGACGCTACTGATCCTTCCGCGCCTGCTGTCTTTAACCAGACGCCAGTTAATCCTATGGCTGGCCGTTAATTAATCTATGTCAACATATTGGGGTGTATTGCCAAAATCAGCTACAGATGCCGAGCTTATCGAGGCCGCGATTGAGCGTATTTTTCAAACGCACAATTTTTTTGGCAATGTTTCGCTGTGGGGCATGATTTATAAGGCGCTTGATAATAATCAGACCATAGATGAGGCTATTGCCGCCGCTATTGCCGAGCATGAAGCTGATGAGGCAGCTCATTTGGGCGTTGGCGAATCGTTGCAAAGTCATAAGGCCAGTGCGATTATTGATCATGAGGCGTTAAGCATTGTACAAGATAAATTTCAGCAAAATTTGTTCAATAAGATTTCAAATGTCTCTTTTTTTACTTCGTTAGATTCGTTTCTTATAACTGGCAGTGTTCAAGCGTATTGTGATGCTTTGGTTATTGGTACAGTGGCAGGAATAGGAAATACATCTGCTGCGCGTGCAAATAGTTGGAATTTAGTATCTGAGATTTTTACCGCCAATGTTTCTTTAGAAATCGGTGCGCAGATGTCAGGAAGCGGCAATTATACTGCGCATGTTGGAATCGGAGATATTAATGTTGAGGCAGATGGTGATTTGTGCGAGTTTAAATTCGTTAATGATGCTATTTATTGCCGCAATTATTCATCAGTTACAGGCCATGCGACTGAGGTTGCTGTGTCTGTTTTGTCTGCTGCAGCTTTGCATTATTATAAGATTGATTTTATTGCTGGCGTGCGTTGTGATTTTTATATAGATGGAACTTTAGCGGCGAGTATTACTGATGATTTGCCAAATCATGCTGGGTTTGGGCCAATGTATGCAAAATTAATCAATAATAATGCAACAAATTGGCGAACTTTGGCCGTAAGCCCTTTTAATGTTAATTATTTATAATTTCTAATCTATGTTTGATGTCATCGTGGGAAAAGAATTTTCGCAAAAAGTTATTCCACTGATCAATCAGGCTCAGCATACCATTATGATATGCGTTTTTGATTGGCGCTGGTATCCTAATGAGCCCGGCAATCCTGTCCAGCAATTTAATCTTGCTTTGATTTCTGCTACCCGTCGAGGAGTTAATGTTAGTGTGATAACAAATTGCCGCGATATCGTAGCCACTTTGAAAAATCAAGGAATTAATGCGAAACATTTTATTTCTTCTAAAATTCTACATACTAAATTGATGATCATTGATAGCACTACAGTTATAATCGGCAGCCACAATTACACCCAGAGCGCTTTTACCATGAATCAAGAAGTCAGCTGTATTATTACGCGACCTGTTGAAATTGAAAGATTTATTGAGTATTTTAATAATGTTTATTCTGTCTATGGCTAAAACTAAATTAGTAAAAAAATCCATCGGATTATGCGTCACTGGCAAATTAGGTGAGCCTTGTCATTTGGGCGAGATCCGGCCTGGCTGGTCCGGCTTGGGACTCGATGATCCTTATGCTGGAATATACCAAAGGCGGCATTATTTCGGAAAATCTTATTTCATACGTTTGAATCATTATCAGCCTTCTGGACCGCCCAAGCCGGGTGAAATAGTCATGAGGCATAAGTACTATGATGCCGTTGGCGCGTGGCGCGCCTTGACAGATGAGGATAGGGCGGTTTATAATGAAAGAGTAAAGAATAAGCCACTAAGTGGCTGGAATCTCTTCTACAAAGAATATCTGTTATCTCACTAAAAGTTGAAACAGAAAAATTAACAAAGAAAGGTAAATTAAATATGGCTAAAGTAACAGGTCCTTTGATGTCCATGGATGCAAGGGGCAAAATAGGCGATGCGTTAGTCTTTATCGGCTGGAAAGGCGTTAAAGATGTGCGTATGTGGAAACGACCGGCCAATCCGATGAAACCTAAGCAAGGCGATCAGCGTATTGCGATGGGTGGAACTGGAAAAGCTGTTGGTAAAATACAGCCTAACAAGTACTTTGCTGATTTGTTGATTACTTTGAATTTGGTCCCGAGTGGCCAATCAAAGCAATCTTTTTTGGTTAAATATATCCTAAAAAATTATTTGACCAGCTCATTAGCATACGGCACGATGTTAGCCGCCTTCACTGCGCATACTTGCTCTGTCGCGTTCAATAACAATGCAGACGCATTGACCTTAACTGAGTATGATTTGGATTATGCCGTTGTGGCACCATATCAAAAAGGTTTTGGACTGTATTTGATCGCTAAAGCTGCTCATGCTTTAGGTATGACTGGAACTCCTTATACAAGCAACATCACAGCTTGGGTAACGGCAGATGTTTCCGGCATGGTCAATGACTTCACATCCGCAGTTTAAGTGCTCAAAATAGCGCCGTCGCAAGACGGCGTTATTTTTTTTAAAAAAGTTATCCACAGCCATATTACCCATATCAGTAAAATGGTGCTATAATAAATATATCTTAGGCATTCTTAATTTATAAAAAAAAAGCTATATGCTTGATTTTTTACGATGCAATGTTTATTATCCCGAAGTCGTTCCGGATATTGATTTGCGTTTGCGATTGTTTTTTAATAAGGCAAAAAAAATGCGAGTGCTTAATGTTGGCGCCGGCTCTGGTTATTCTGCGCTTGCTTTACAGCTGATGTTTTTTCCGTTTAAATCTCTCACTTTTCTTGATGTTCATGAGCCGTATTTAGAAAATGCTAAGGCGAGGGATTATGCTGCAAAAGAAGTGCATTTTATAAAAGGCGACATTCGCAATTTTAGGACTGAAGATTATGATGTAGTGTTGATGTTCGATATTTTAGAGCATCTGCCTAAGCAGGATAGTTTGGAAGTCATTGATGACATAGCCTGCACACAAATTGTGTTCATACCGCTTGAGAAAAAATTCCGCTCTAATGTGTATGGTGCGAAGTCGCAGGATCATCTAAGCCTTTGGACTGAGGACAATTTTAAATGCCGCGGCTTTGCAACTGAGTTATTAACCGGATTCCACGAGGAAGATGGAGAAGTGTTTGATGCCCTTTGGGCCGTAAAAATAATCAAATAATTATGCCAAAATTTTCAATCATTATCCCTGTCTGCGATAATTATAGCTATACGCTAGCTTGCATTAATAGCATAAAAGAACAGGGCGGCGATTACGAGATAATCGTTGTTGATAATGGATCCAAATTGCCCTATGTGGGATTTGAGAAAATTATCCGCAATGAAAAAAACAAAGGATTTCCGAAAGCTATTAATCAAGGCATTAAGATCGCCACTGGCGAGATTATTGTCTTGCTTAATAATGACACAATCGTATCGCCGAATTGGCTTGAAAATTTAGAAAGCCATTTGCAAAATTACGATTTAGTCGGGCCATGTTCGGATAATATTGGGGGCGTGCAGTGTGTACAAGTTGGGGATATAGTGGATAACTTTGAATTTTACAACAAAGCTATAAAATTAAATGGTGAAAATAAGGGGAAATCTTTACCTTATGATCGACTTGTATTTTTCTGCGTTGCCATTAAAAGAGAGGTCATTAATAAAATCGGCTTTCTCGATGAGGATTTTACGCCCGGCAATTACGAGGATAATGATTATTGCTTGCGTGCTATTCAGGCCGGCTTTCGCTGTGGCATTGCCTTAGATGTTTTAATTCATCATGCCCGATCAATCACGCATAAATCGTTAAACATTGATTATCTCAATTTGTTGAAAACAAATGACGCAAAATTCCAAAAAAAATGGGGTCGAACGCGGCCTATTGTCTTGGCCGATTTGAATGTGCGTAATTGTCAACCAATTGACAACCAAAACATGCCGACTTTAGCTCTCGTGATGATTGTAAAAAATGAGGAAAAAGGCTTGGCTAATGCTATTTTGTCTGCGCGAGGCATTGCTGATTATGTCTGTGTGTCCGTTGACGATAGCTCGACTGATAATACGCTTGAAGTCGCGAAATTGTGGGCTGATGAGGTTAAGACACATAAATGGGCTGATGACTTCGCCGGCGCTCGTAATGAGGCACACAAGGGCATTACGCAGGATTATATAATGTTTTTGGACGGCCATGAGTACATTAAAAATGGCAGAAAAATCAAAGAACATTTGAAAACAGGCGGCGACGGTTTTCTTTGCAGTGTGGAAATGGAGAATGAGTTAGTATTCAGAAACCCGCGAATTTATAAAAATGGCATACAATTTGAGGGCAGAGTGCATGAAATGCAGGCCAATATGAAGCCAAAAAGAGCATTTGATGTTATAATAAAACACGACCGAATCAATGGGCAAGATAAGAAAAGCGCAGAATTGAGGGATTTGCAGAGAGAGCATCAGATAGTTGAAATTATGGGCGGACAATTAAAAAAAGATCCAAAAAATGCTCATGCTGCTTTTCATCTTGCTTTGCATTATCAAACGCAAATGCAGTGGAAAAAGACCATAAAAATGCAAAATCATTTTTTGAAAATATCCAAAATTAATTGCGAGCGTTGGTATGTTTATTTCAATATGGCCTTTTGCTATATGGCGCTAGGCAAAAACTTGCGAGCGTGGATTGCTGCCGGCTGTGCCGAACGAGAAACGCCTATGCGCTGGGAAACTGCAAAATTGCGCGGATTAATTTTGTATAATATAAAAAAATACAAAGGCGCAGCCGAGTATTTTGTCGATAGTTTAGCGTCAAATGACTTTGATGAAGCCTATAAGCCATGGGGCAGGGAAATTTTCAGCACTTGGAATTTAATTGGTGAGTGTTTATTCAATGAATGCATGTATTGGCAGGCCGGCGAGGCTTTTCGCAAGGCAGGAGAGAACTCAAAAGATCCTGAATTTAATTTATTAATGAAACGGCGCTACGATTTGATGTTTGAAATCGCCAAAAGTGGAAAAAATAACGCTTAATATATTTATTAACTAAACCAAATTTATGACTGCAAAAGATGCAATCGCTCAAATTGCCGCAATTATTGCGCAAGTCGACGAAGTCGATCAAGCGGCCGCCGAATAAATATCGGCTTTAAAAAAAAGAGCGGGCCCGCGTAAGCGGCCCGCCTCTTTTTTTTATTGTGAATCTTCGCTTTGTGTGTCGTCGCTAGGAAATTTGTTCAATTGCGATGTGAGCTCAAATTGTTTAATTAAGGCTACAACTATCGATTTGCCAGTGAAACCTCCCATAAAAGCTGTAATAAGAGAGCCATCAATTAAATAACCGGCGCAGCCGCCGACTAAAAGTCCGCCAAAAAAGCCCAAATAAAGCTTGCCTGATTTAAATTCAGGCATAACTATGCAGTTGTCTTGAATTATATCTGACAGTAAAGCGCCAAAGGCGCCGGCTGCAAAAATCGCCAAAATTTCCACATTATTTGATTAGTTATTGATCAAATTCGGATGCAATCCGAATTCGTTATTAATTTCGTCCCTGAGGTTGTAGGAATTTCGGCTCTCCCAAACGATCTTTGAGAAAAAATCGTAGGGGGTGAGCCGGATATCACTGCAAACAGGGTTGTTTTGTCCCCGAGGGCGGCGTTTTAGACCTGCCGCAGGCCAGTGTGTATCGGTCAGCCAACTTGACAACTGCGTTATTGTTAAGCGCAATCGGACAATGCCTGAGATAGCCGTAGATTTGACATCGTTCTTTTTGTTCGCAAGGCTGATTTATCTCTCAGCGAATACTCTAAGTATAGCTGTTCAAATAATTAATCGCAACTGCAGGTTGCCATTAATTATTTGCATTAAAAACCCTTATATGTTAAGCTTAATTGCGAGCAAGTGGTAATGATGGTATAATATACTAGAGTTATCCACCCAATCGACATCGCCCTCTTAGCTGTGCAATCGAGAATGCCCACAGCTTATCCACAGGGGGCCACATTAAAAAAAGGTGGGCTCTCAACGAATTGAATCTGCCTTTTTTTATTTACTAACTCTAAATTTATGGACTGTAAATTTGCTAGCAATCCGCTAGATCAATTATTTGTGACGCAGAAGTTTGGCGAACGGCCCGAATTTTACCGCAAATATGGTATGGCAGGCCACAATGGCGTTGATTTTCGCACAAAGTTTCCCGATACTCCGCTCGGGCGGCGTGAGATTTATGCCGTCGATGACGGCATAGTCAGCAAGGTAGTAATCGCCAAGCTGGGCGGTTATGGCACTTATGTTCAGATCACCCATTGCGACGGCTCTATGACGATTTATGGCCATCAGTACAATCCGCATGTTGTTGTTGGTCAAGCAGTTAAAGCCGGACAAATTATCGGCATTTCAGATAATACCGGCGACAGCACCGGGCCGCATTTGCATTTTGGGTATCGACGAGCCAATGCCAATATGAATAATGGCTATAAAGGTTATGTTGATCCGATGCCGTATTTTAAAAATTAATTGTGCTTTTTCTTAATTTCGCCAAGTATTGGCGGCGTTAAGACAAAAAAAAAGATCCGAGACAGGCGCATAAAGGAGCGATTTTTTTACCAAAAAAAATTGCGACTGTGCCTAAGTGAGGGGCTTTTTTTTTGTTAGCCGCCAATAAGCGCCGGGCGAAATTAAGAAAAATGTCCTTATTGATTTGCTGGGGGATTGGGGGGCGGAAGCCCCCATAGTTAATCCTTTTTTTTTTGGGGGGCAAAATTAGGGGGCGGAAAAAGAGGGGAATACAAAATTCGGCCAACGCAATAAACCCTCAACAGCCGACGAGGGAGCGCGCGC
>CAIXNZ010000035.1 GCA_903920975.1 Candidatus Falkowiibacteriota bacterium
AGTTTTCCTAATAATTTAATAATAGGTCTTCCACATCCGAGTTCTTACGGAAATTTCCATAAACTAAAAAAGAGAATTTTAGCAAATAGATCATATTTCAAAAACCTTATTTCTAGAAGGAAAGATGAAAATGGTAATTATGTTGCAATTCAATTATCAAAAGAATAATCATTGAATATATTTTAAAATTTCTTAAAATTATGTCTAATTTAACTTATTATAATTGTGATAAATGCAACTTCAAAACATCTGCTTATTCACGTATGAGATATGAATCGATGTCCTATATTAGAGATGAAAATAATATCCCTCACGCAGCAGAAGGAAAAAGCCGCTATTACTGTTTTAATTGCAATGAAGAAGTAGAATTTTTCAGTGAAAATCCAACTTTTGCAGATTTGTTTATTTCTGGTGTTAAACCTCTTTCCTTTTTACCTATTGGATTAACTTTGGACGATTTGATAGCTCTACAAAAGAAGAAAACAAAATCTATATGTCCAGAATGTGGCAAGGCAGATTTTATTGGGATTAATATATTTAAATGTCCAAAATGTCAAAATGATTTAACGGAGGAAGAAGGACCTACATTCTAATTAATGGTAAACGAGCAATCAAACGAAAAACAAAATTAAATTCTTTTATAAGTGATTTACTGTCGCAAATCAAAGAAAAACATATACATCAGCTAACAGCGTATATCTGGCTTCACTTTCTATTAAATTAAGTTATTAACTAAATCAAGTAATTACAACGTTCTGCCCATATGCTTCGCACATCAGATATACGCGAACGTTAGCCGAAGCACTTGACTCAAATTAAATCCTTTGCTAATATAACTATACAACATTAAAACACTATTCCATCCCGCCCCGCGGGGACAATCCGGCTAAAGCCGAGATAAATGAAACCCATTTGAGGTTTCAATGGTGCGATTTAACAGCTTAGAGTATAGAGCAACAGCAAGAGTGATCTTGCTCGCGTCTCTTGCTCTTGCTCCCAAATCCCGCCATGGGATTTTTTTGTGCCTACAAAACTACGAATAATTATACAAATTTTACAAAAACAAATTCGGCTATTTTGTAAATTTGTAAAAATTTCGTAATTTCGCATGATGTAATTCGCGGACAACGCACAAAACATAAAAATTAATTAACACATAATCAATAAATCAATCTATGAGACTAGAACATTACGAAATTCTTTACATTCTGCCCATGTCTTACACCGCAGAAGAAGTAAAGCCGATTAATCAAAAAGTCGCTGAATTAATCAAAACAAACGGCGGCACCATAACCAAAGAACAGGATTTAGACAAACAAAAATTTGCCTATCCAATCAAAAACCAAAGCCATGGTTATTATTTTCTTTATGAATTTGATTTGCCAACAGATAAATTGCTGGGCCTAAATCGCATTTTGCAATTGACCAATGAAGTTTTACGATTTATTGTTGTTAAAAAACAAATTAAATCCGAGGAGCAATTACAAGAACAAGCCAGAATCCAGGAAAAGATTGCCAAAAAAAGAGAAAAAGTAAAAACTGAAGAAGCCAAAGTTGAAAAAGTTGCCAAAGAAAAAACCAAAGTAAAAATCAGCTTGGAAGATTTAGACAAAAAACTGGACGAAATTTTAGATGAAACCAAAGAAATATTATAATAAATTCTAAATTCTAAGTTCTTAATTCTTAATTCTAAAAATATGAACTTAAACAAAGTCATGATTATCGGCAATTTGACCCGCGATCCAGAGGTCAAATCAACTCCAGCCGGCGCTTCAGTCACTAGTTTTTCAGTGGCCACTAATTTTGTCTGGACAGACGCCAATGGCCAAAAGCAGGAAAAAGCCGAGTATCATAATGTCGTTGCCTGGAGAAAATTGGCTGACATTATCGGCCAATATTTAAGAAAGGGCAGTAAGGTATATATTGAGGGTCGCTTGCAAACCAGAGATTGGACAGGCCAAGATGGCGTAAAAAAATATAAGACTGAAATTATTGCGGAAAATATGATTATGCTTGACCGACCAGGTCAAACTAGCCGAGCTACTCAAACGCCAAGTACTGATATTCCTGTTATTCAAGAAGAGGCAGCACCAGCAACACCGAAAAAGGAAACAGAAACCGATAGCGATGAAATTAAATTGGAAGACATACCTTTTTAATAGACGCGAACTAAATTAAATAATATTGATTAATATTTATATGATTAAACAACGAAATCCCAGAGCCCACCAGCAAAATTCTCAAGAAAAAATTGTAAGAGAATGTTATTTTTGCAAAAACGGCATTAATGACATCGACTATAAGGATGGCCAATTTTTAAGACGCTGGCTATCTTCTTACAGTAAAATAGTACCCAAGCGCAGAAGCGGCGTTTGCACCAAGCATCAAAGGAAATTAGCCCAATCAATTAAACGAGCCCGCTTTATGTCACTTTTACCCTATACTCCACGCTAACCTTATAAAATTCGCTAACCCAAATATCCTATGATTTCAAGTTTAAATGAAATAAAAAAAGGCCTTTGCATTAAATTTAACAATGAACCTTTTATTGTTTTGGAAGCCAATTTTGTCAGAATGCAACAAAGAAAGCCTGTTATGCAGACAAAATTGCGCAATTTAATAACAGGAAAAACATTGGAGTATTCATTTAAACAAGGAGAAAGAGTTGAAGAAGCTGACTTACAAAGAGGCAAAGCCAACTTTTTGTACAAAGATGAACAATTTGCCAATTTCATGGATAATAAAAGTTATGAGCAATTTACTATACCGCTGGAAGTTCTGGGCGAAAAAATAAAATTTTTGAAAGATGGCACCGAATGCGATGTGCTTTATTATGAAAATAATCCGGTTAATGTTGATATACCGATAAAAATTATACTAAAAGTTATTACCGCGCCTCCTGGCGTTAAAGGCGACAGCGCCAGCAATGTTACAAAACAAGTCACTTTAGAAACTGGCGCTATTATCAATGCTCCATTATTCATCAAGGAAGGTGAAAATATAGTGATCAATACAGATACTGGTAATTACGTGGAACGAGCCAATTAAAACCCTGCCTAGATAAAAAAATCGGCTTCATTTATTTTGAGCCGGTTTTTTATTAAGAAAAACCCCGCTTCACTTTCATGAAGCGGGGTTTGAAAATTTTTTTAAATACTATCGCCCCAGCAATCTCTGCTGGCTTTCCATTTCCAAAGATTACCGGATTGTATTTCGTTAATTGCCCATCTAGTTGAACACACGGGGTCAAGAGCGCATGATCTTGTAACGTCTGGATTATGGTGCAAATTTATTTGCCATAAACCATAATCCCAGGATGATGTATTGATTATTTTTGGGTTCCATCCACTCTCGCATTTTATGACTTTGTGAATTAAATTTTTATTTTCAAAATTTGCATCTTCCGCCAAACTTGTTACCAATTGTCTGAGGCTGGAATTGTCATATTTAATCGTCATATTTTTGCGGTGTTTGGAATTTTTCTTCAAGGGTGTTGCCTCCGCAATTATCTGCTTTTTAGCCTTACTACTAATGATAATTCTGCTATATCTTGTCTTCTCCCAAGGCACCTGTTCGCCGTTTGGCATCTCAACATAAAGACGATTTAACGGATTGTTTTCAGCCTTGGCTGGCCTAGTGCTTTTTATGTACAGTATTACGCAAGAAAAAATGCACAAGATAATTAGCGCTATTTCGGTCAGCAAAACTTTCCAAAAAATATTATTGCTTTTTCCTTTCAAGGGACACCTCCTCTGCCATCAATATTTTAAAAAGATGGCATTTTTTGTTTATTCCGCTTCATTTTTTTCAACTTTATTCCGCAGACCCTTATATTCAAAATTATATAAAAGTTTATCATAAAATTTAATTTTTGTCAACCATGTCGTTCGCGAACGAAGTGGTCAACCAAAAAGCCCCCGTG
>CAIXNZ010000036.1 GCA_903920975.1 Candidatus Falkowiibacteriota bacterium
AAGCCATTGGCATGAATACCAGAACTTTGCAAAAAAATGATAACGTCTCCGTCTTGAATGTTGCCTCGAATCAGTCTACTCTTGGGCTCAATGATACCCATGGCCGAGCCGCTCAAAACAATTGTTTCCGGCCCGACAATGTCTCTCAAGGTAGGGGTTTCCCCGCCACCCCAAGTACAACGGGCTAAATCACAAGCCCTTTTCCAGCCCTTAACCAAATCTTCAGCCCGCTCCTTGTCATCAAACCATTTTGAAGAACCCACGGCCAAGTGCATGGCCAATGAAATCGGCAAAGCTCCCAGGGTAATCAGGTCATTGACGATCATGGCCACCGTGCACTGAGCCACGTTGCCAAAAAATAATTGGCCAGTCAGTTTGTACATAGCTTCGGCCACCAGATTTTTCGTGCCCAGGCCTTCTTCCACGTGAGCCATAAAACAGTTAGGCGCCTCCACCAGATAAGCGCTCTCACCGCGGCTTTCTTCAACTTCTTGCAGTCCGAGCCGCTGCATATTTTTTGCCGTTGCCAGACCGGCTCGCTGTGCCGCTCTTTTAAATGGATCCATTGCGTCATAATCTACGCCCGTGCCCTTGTAGGTCATGCCTCTTTTTTTCTTCGACATTTTTCCTCCCTTCGCCCTCCGTAGCTTTATGCGGAGGAGGGCTTTTTCTTTTTTCAAAAAACCCATTTTAGTTTACCTTAATAAATAAAAACAAAATTGTCAAGAAAAAGCCCCTGAACTTTTTGAGTTCAAGGGCTTATATGAATAAAGAACTAACTTTGCGCGCACCACTCTCTGGCATTTTGAAAGAGCCGAAGCCATGGTGCTGCCTTAAGTCCACGCCATTTTGGTGGAAGATAGGGCATCTGCCACTTTAAGAAAGTGCGTTCCGGATGCGGCATCATGGCCAGGAAACGACCGTCAGGGGTTATTAGACTCGTCATACCCTGTGGCGAACCATTAGGATTAAACGGATAATCCTCAGTTATGCCGCCAAAGTCATTGACAAAGCGAATCGGTGATAAACCCATGGCAATCACTTCAGCCATTATACTTTCATCCGGGAAATGTAAATAACCTTCATGATGAGCCACGATCACCGGCAAAATTGAACCTGCCATTCCCTGCAAAAAGATGGAGGGACTCTCCAAGATTTGCACATTGACCAGGCGTGATTCAAAGATGTCTGATGTGTTGCAGATGAAACGAGGCTGCCTGACTGACTCGATGCCAAACTTTGGCACAATGCCGGCCAGCGCAAAATACTGACAGCCATTGCATACTCCGATACCGCAAGTACCTTTACGTTCACAGAAAGATGCTATTTCATCGGCCACGCGAGGATTGAATTTGGTCGCACCAGCCTCGCCTTTGCCAGAGTCAAACACATCTCCGAAGGAGAAACCACCGGGGCCAGCCATCATATCTGCCTTTTTGAGTGAGGCCCGTCCGGTAATCAGATCTGTCATATGAATGTCCATGACTTGGAAGCCAGCCATAAAGAGTGCAGCCGCCATTTCCCGATCGCCGTTAGTTCCTACTTCGCGGATGACTGCAGCCACTGGTCTGCTCTTTGCTGCCAACACTTTTTTCAAAGTCGGTCTTGGCTCGAAAGTCAACTTGTACACGGGATTCTCCCGCGCTAAAGTATTTTTTCTCTCGGCCTTAACCACTTCGGGATTTGCCTGCAGAGCATCCAGTTGAAATGAAGTCTCGCGCCAAGAAGCGCGTAAATCTTGCAATGGCACAGACATAACTGACTTACCATCGTGACGGAGTTTTATTATGCGGTTCGCAATTGTCTGTCCGATGGTGTAAAAACGGCCTTCCAGATGATGCTTGCGCAGAACTTCTTTCACACGTTTCTCATTCTCAGGCAAATACTCAATGACCGTCCCAGCTTCTTCATTAAATAAGAAGTTGGTGAGGTTCAAACAATATCTGCCGCCAAAGTCCAAAGACAGCCCGCAATTACCTGCGAATGCCATCTCTAAAAGACAAGTGATAAGGCCGCCGTCAGAGCGATCATGGCCAGCCAGAATCAGATTCTTCTCGACCAACTGCTGAATTGCGTCAAAGCCATGACTGAGGAGGGTGGTATTAACATCAGGTGTCTCATCGCCGAGCTGACCTAAAACCCTGGCCAGTGCAGATCCGCCAAGCCGCTGAAGATAAGATAAGTTAATAAACATGAGCTTGGACTTACCCGGCTCTTTTATGTCGGGCGTTACTTTCTTGGTAATATCAGGACACGGAGCAAAGGCCATAACCTGAACCGTACCCGGCGCCCTAATACTGTGCGTATGGCCGTCCTTAACGGTTTTGGCTGTCATTGAAACCGAGTCTTTACCTACTGCGATACGCACGCCAAGCACTTTGCATAGCCGAGTCAAAGCATCGACTGCTTGATAAAGCCTGGCATCCTCACCGTTCTGGCCGCAAGGCCACTGCCAAGTGGCAGACAAATTAACGGAATTCAGTCCTTTGACTTTAGCCCAAGCCAGATTCAGCAGTGCCTCGGATAGGCTCATGCGCACACCCGCCTCAACATTGATCAACCCTTTAATAGGCTGTTCGCCAATAGACAGGGCGTGCCCGATTGTTTCAAAGAAGCTGGCCGAGATCACCATATTGTCAGCAAGCGTGGTCTGTAACGGACCGACTGTTTGCTGCTGAGCGATTTTGCCGCCCACTGACCGGTCGGCTTTGCGAGTCAAAAACTCTTTACTGCCAACATCAGGCAAGCGCAAAATCAAGTGCAGCAATTCCAATAGGCCCTTCTTGGGCAGTACAAGCGCTTTTAAATCAGGCTTTACGCTCTTATCCTCCACGCTTATCTGGGGTAGATCTGCCAACATAAATTTCATGCTCAGATCAATCGGCTTGCTTTGTTCAATACTCAGCTCATTGGCCGCAGCTTTGTCTGTCAGCACGAACTGGCCGTCGCCTGTGATTTCGCCGCAAACATAGCATGGGCAACGATTGCGTTCGCAAAGCTTTTGAAAGTCAGCCAGACGTTCTGGCTTAATCAAGACTGCCATGCGCTCTTGAGACTCGTTACACCAGAAGACAAAGACAGGCATGGTCGAATCGCCGCAAGGAAGTTCGCGGATTTCAATGCGAGCTCCTGAGGGAAAAACGATTTCACCAAAGGCTACGCAATAGCCGCCAGCTCCCAAGTCTGTGGTATTGCAAATCGGATTTTTTGCGCCCAACTCAGAACATGCGCGATAAACACTATGGTTTCTCTGCTCCATGACTGGGTCACCGCGTTGCACTGAATTAAAGTCAAGTTCCACATGACTGTCGCCAGCATCACGGCTCGAACCAGAACCGCCGCCTAAACCGATGCGGAAAGCCTGGCCGCCGGTTTGAACAAGCAGCATGCCTTTAGCCGGTTCTTGTTTTTTAACATGTTCATTTTCAAGATAGCCGCCGCTGCCTGCGATCATGGCGCATTTTGTCCAACCATAATGCGTTGACCCAACCATGCCTTCAAAAGAACGAAAAAATCCCATGGTCACGGGATTACCAAAGCAATTGGCATTATCCGAAGCGCCATTCGAGGCCTCGATGATTATCTTTAAGGGTGTTGCGAGTCGTTCTGGATGAGGTGCCAAGACTTTTTGTTCCCACGGCAGATCATAATCGCGAATGCGCAGCGGACCCACATAATAGCCTGCCACATGGAAAGTCGGCACTCCGCCGCGTCCGGCTCCCAAAACATCGCGCCGCACTGCCACGCCAGTCGCTGCTCCCTGATAAGGCGAGATTGCGGTGGGGTGATTGTGCGTTTCGACTTTGAAAGCAAAACAGTATTTCATCTGTTTTGTCCCAAAAGACGAGGGTTCCAAAGGATTTTGCGGCATAAAACCTGTTACCAAAATCGGCTTCAGAATCGCCGCATTGTCGCTGAAAGCCACAGCCACTGGTCCCTCGTTGCCTTTATAAGTTGACTTGATCATCTGTAATAAAGTCATGGGCTGAAGTACTCCGTCAATGATGTACTTGCCGTTAAACTTGTGATGCCGACAATGTTCGCTATTAAGTTGACCAAACATGAAAAGCTCAACATCTGTCGGATTCCTCTTGGCTTGGCTGACAAAATAATCAACGATATATTTGATCAAATCAGACCAAGCAAAATCGTTGGCTTTGGCATACTCTTTAAGTGCCTCTGCTCCGCGTTCAATAATCGGAATCGTTTTAACCAAATCAGGCTGATAGCCGGATTCAAAGGCGCGAAGCGGCTCCGCATAAACCTGTTCGGTCATACGATCATAGAGAAGGCGATTGATCGCTTTGGCTTCATCGTCCCTTAGTTGAACATTTGGATCGAGCACGAGTGCGTAGCGCCTCGCTCTTTCCAGGCGCGTAACTTTCGTCAGACCGCAAGCCCGGCAGATGTCGACGGCGCTGGTATTCCAGGGCGTGACAAGCCCTTGACGCGGACCGACTTCAAAATATTTCCCTTCTTTCTGGATCAGAGAAGCTTGTCCAAACTGCGCCGGTTCAAAAGTTTCGCTAAGTAACCAATTAAGGATAGTCAATTCCTCGCCTGAAAGCTGTCGATCTGTTTCAACATAGAAGCACCATTCAGTCGCCAGCCCCACAATATCGGGGCTGATCTTCTTCATCTCAGCCAGCAGTAATTCTTTCTTTATTAAAGAAAGCGCTGGTGTTCTGAAAAACATTTTCATCTCTTTCATTATTTCCTCCTTTGATTTACTAGGTTTATTTTTAATTTTCAAGGTTCTCTATATTACAAACAAAAAATTGTCCCCCACGACAATTTATTTGCTTAAAGCTTATAAAATTTCATACAATTTGTCAATAAAACATTTTTAGTTTAAAATAATGATATATAAATAATAAATATAAACCTATGACCAAAAAAATTCTTGTTTTCGGAATTATTGCCTTGTTAGTTGCCTTTCTCTTGCCTTTTTCGGCAGGTGCTAACACCAATGGTTTACAAACAGGCACCCTAATTAAGGGCTCGAGCAACAGCGTTTATTATTTTGGCGCTGATGGCAAGCGCTATGTTTTCCCCAATGAAAAAACCTACAAAACTTGGTTCATTACTTTTAATGTCGTAGTAAATGTTGGCAGTGAAATTTTAGGCGATATTCCAATCGGCGGTAATGTTACTTATAAGCCGGGAGTCCGCTTGGTAAAAATAACGACCGATCCCAAGGTTTACTATGTTGATAAAGATGGAACATTAAGACACGTTGCTTCAGAAAATGTGGCTAAAGAATTATATGGCATTAATTGGACCAAATTAGTTGATGATATACCAGATGCTTTTTTTGTAAATTATAAAATCGGTGCGCCTGTTGAAGAACCAATAGTTGAAACGATACCCGTGTCTTATTCCATTAACCAAGATAAGCAAATTTCCAATGAGCCAGACCCAACTACCAATGAAATTGGCAAAATAACTTTAACTGGTACTGCGCAAGGAAATACGGCAAGCTTGAATTGGGCAGTCAGTAATTTAAATGTTGATCAGGGTTTTAAGGTTGTGATATCTGCAAATCCCGACCCGGTTTATCCAGGTAATGATTATCATTATCTTTCAAATTCAACCACCAGAAATGATAGCTGGACCAGCTTAAGTACTGGCACTTATTATTTTAGAGTCTGCCAATATTTGGGCGGCAAGTGCGGTGTTTATAGTAATAATTTGATATTAAAAATAACCAATGGCAGTGAACCAACTAATAAATCCATAGTTTTAACAAAATCTATAAGTGGTGACACTGTAAATTTAAGCTGGACAACTAATTTCAATTCCAGCTTGGGTTTTAAAATTGTAAAAGCTGACCATGCTAATCCAGTTTATCCAGGTGATGACTATCATTATTTATCAGAAGCCGGAGTCAGAAGCGACAGATGGGAAGGTTTGAGCGCTGGCACCTATCATTTCCGTGTTTGCGAATATTTGGGTGGCAGTTGTGGCACTTACTCGAATGATATAAGTGTAACTATCTCAAGTACTAGCGAAACAACAAGCGATGCCAACGGAACAATATCATTAGCAGCAACTGCTTCTGGCAGTACAGCAATTCTAAATTGGACGATTAGTAATTTAGACCCGAACCTAGGCTTTAAAATTGTTAAAGCAGATCACGCAAATCCGATTTATCCTGGCGATGATTATCATTACCTTTCTGATCCTGTAGTCCGCAGTGATAATTGGACAAATTTAAGCGCCGGCACTTATCATTTCCGTGTCTGCAAATATCTTGGCAGCGCTTGCGGAACTTATTCCAACGATGTAACTATTAAAATAAACGGAACCACAAATACTGAAAATGGCGCTATCACGCTTAGCGGCCATTCGGAAAATGGCAAGGCCTATTTGAATTGGACAATGACTAACATACTTATTGATCAAGGCTTTAAGGTGGTAAAATCAACTTCGGCTAATCCGGTTTATCCTGGCAATGATTATCATTATTTAACTGATAATGGCGTAAGCAGCGATATTTGGAATGATTTAACTCCAGGCACGGTCTATCACTTCAGAATCTGTAAATATTTAGGAGGCGCTTGCGGAACTTACAGCAATGATTTAGCCTTGATAATTCAATAATCCGATCTGATATATTTTAAAACCTCCCCGCGCCACGGGGAGGTTTTAACTTGCCAAAAAACAAAAAATATTCAATAATACAAGTAACAATAAACATTTTTAATGACTTATTTTTTACTCACAATTTCATATCTAGTGGACGTCATTTTATTGATTATGCTGATTATATTAATAATCGGCATTTTTCAGCTGACTAAAATTTTACGCCGGGAAAATAGCTTTATAGAAAAATTAAAAATGACCCCGGGTTTAATTTTTAATAATGCCGGCAATACCTTTGATCAATTTGCTCCCAAAAACGAACAAGGTACTTATTTGACTTCTTACCATAAACACAAAAGCACATTAAAATTAATTAAGAGACTGCTAGCTGGCACATTTGGTTTTCTGACGCTAAAATTAGTTATTCTGAGTTTAATTTTTTTCCAAATCCCGCGTCCTAGCGAAGCTGCGCCAAAATATTACAGCGTTTTATATCAAGCCAGTAATTTTAATACTTTTGCCAAGGGCAAATACACAATGACTCAATGGGACAATGATGGCTTAAATTTACAAGCGGGTCAGCTAACTGGAAATTATATTTCCGCGCCCCTTGGCGACGGTATTGCCACCAATCAATGGAAAAATTTATCTTTTCAAACTGATAAAAATTATAATGTCAGACCAGCCAACCCTGCCAGCACCACTGCTCTTTGGAATTTAGATGCTATAGATAAATGCACGGTTTCTAACTACATTTGTAAAACTCAAGGCATTGATTTAATAGAAGGATTATATAACACCAAGGCCTATCATTTTGACGGTTATAAATCAAAAATTAAAATTGAGCAAAATGTCTCATTGACCGGCTCTTTTACGATTGGCGCCTGGATTAACCCAGATGTTTTATTTTTAAATGGCAGTGAAGACCAAAATTTTATTATTTTTGCCAAGGGTTACGGAGATTATACTGCAAAAACTCCTTATACTTTGAAATATCAGCTCTATTTTGGCATAAAAAATGGTTCTCTCTCATTGATTTATTGGCCAGAGAGCAATCAAGATCATTGGGTTATGGCTCAAAACACAAAATATAGTTTTGCCCCTCATCGCTGGTATCATGTGGCTGGTGTGTATGATGATAAAAACAAAACTTTGAAACTTTATATTGACGGCATTGAACAATATGATACTTCCAGCAAATGGGATGGTACAAAAATTAATGTAGCTCCAAATCTGAAAGAGAACCTGCCGAGTTGGATAGGTAGCAGTGCCTATAAGTGGATGGATGGCGAAGAAAAAGCCGTTAATGTTTTTAAAGGCTCAATTGATGAAATTCTACTCACAAATACGGCAATGAACGTTCTGGATATCAGAAGTCTCGTAAATATATCAGGCGAGATTTCTTTCCAGGTACGTACCGGAGATGTTTTACCCTTAAACGGTCCTTTTTTCGGTCCGGCAAATAATCAAACAGTTTTTTTTACTAATCCAAAAAATAATGATTTGGGTTTTTTAGCTCAAACTAAATATCTTCAATACATTTCTTATATTGAAAGGCCTAATACTAATTTCAATCCCAAGCTGAATAATGTTATTATCGATTACTTGGCTGTCAATGATCCTGGCATAAAAATAGCTACGACTCAAACAGATACTGCCGTAACTTCCAGCCGAGATTTAAACAAAGAAAAAGAAGGCATCGCCATATTTACCAAATTTTTTAAAACAGCCCCAAAAACAGCCGCTGACTGGCTTTTTGTCAATGTCGTGGCTTATGGCCAGGTTACCCAAAGAGATTTGTTATTAGAACAAAAAGCTTTGGTCGGATTTGTAAAATTTTATAAAAAACTTCCAGCTTCTGATTTGGACTGGAGAATTATTAAAGCTCTGGCTTATACTGATAAAGGCGCGCAACTGCTAAAAACCTGGCTAGGAAAATAATAATTTTTTGATTAGATTGGGGCATTTCACCCCTTTTTAATTTTGTTATTTTTTCTTAGAACAAATATAATAAATTTAATAGTTAAGACAGGTTGACTTTTTAATAAAATTGCTATAAACTATATAAATAATTAAATTAAAATAACTTTCATATGAGTCGAACAATTTTAAAAAACTTCTTGATTTTTTTAATAATTTTTTTAGTTATTGCCGTCTTATTCAGCACTTACAATGCAACTACTGAGAAACCGGTAGTGGTAGGCATTGAAAAAATCATCCAGCAGATTGAAAACAATGAAATTTCTCAAATTACTGTTAAGGCTGATAAATTAGAAATTATTTTAACCAACAATAATAAAGAAGTTTCTACCAAAGAAGCTGGCGAATCTCTAAGCACCCTGTTAAAAAATTATGATGTTGACCCAGCTAAAATAAAAAATGTAAAAATTGATATAAAAAGTGATGATGGCTGGACATTTTGGCTGACAACGGTTTTGCCTTTTTTAATCCCCCTGCTTTTGATCGGCGTTTTTATTTATTTCATGATGCGCCAAATTCAGGGCGCCAATACCAAGGCCCTGTCTTTTGGCCAAAGCCAAGCCAGAGAAATACAGCAAAAAGGCAAGGACAAAATTACTTTTAAGGATGTGGCTGGCTGCGAAGAATCAAAAGAGGAATTAACTGAAATAGTAGAATTTTTAAAAAACCCCCGCAAGTTCACGCAGCTAGGAGCAAAAATTCCTAAAGGCGTTTTATTAATGGGCGCACCAGGCACTGGCAAGACTTTATTAGCTAAGGCAGTTGCCGGCGAAGCCAATGTGCCTTTTCTTTCCATCTCTGGCTCTGAATTTGTGGAAATGTTTGTCGGTGTTGGCGCTTCACGAGTACGCGACCTCTTTAAGCGCGCGAAAAAAACGTCTCCCTGCATAGTCTTTGTTGATGAAATTGATGCCGTGGGCAGACAGCGCGGTGCTGGTTTGGGAGGCTCACATGATGAACGCGAACAAACTCTGAATCAAATCCTCGTGGAAATGGATGGCATGGAAACAAAAAATAATGTTATTGTTATGGCCGCCACTAACCGTCCTGATATTTTAGATCCGGCTCTTTTGCGACCTGGCCGTTTTGACCGACGCGTTATTTTGGATTTACCTGATATTAATGACCGGGAAGCAATCTTGAAAGTTCATATTGAAAATAAACCATTGGCTAAAAATGTTGAATTAAGAAAAGTCGCCGAAAGAACCCCGGGCTTTTCCGGCGCTGATTTGGCCAATCTTTTAAATGAAGCTGCCATTACAGCGGCTAGAGGCAATAAAAAAACTATTGAACAAAATGATATTTTAGATAGTGTCGAGAAAGTCTTGCTTGGCCCGGAAAGAAAGAGCCACATGTTAAACGAAGCAGAAAAAAAAATCACGGCTTATCACGAAGCTGGTCATGCCCTGGTTGCTCATGCCCTGCCGCATGTTGACCCAGTGCATAAAGTTTCTATAATTTCCCGAGGTCATGCGGCTGGTTATACGCTCAAACTTCCCGAGGAAGACAAATATCTGCATGCTAAATCAGAATTTATTGAAGAGCTGGCAGTGCTTCTCGCCGGCTTTATGGCTGAGAAACAAATTTTTGGCGAGGTGACAACTGGCGCTTCCAGTGATCTGAGGCAGGCAACTATGCTGGCCAAAAAAATAATTACTGAATATGGCATGGATGAAAATATTGGCCCCAGAACCTTGGGCGAAAAAGAGGAACTAATATTTTTAGGCAAAGAAATTCATGAACGCAGAGATTACAGTGAAAAAACCGCTGAATTGCTAGATGAGAGAATAAACGTCTTAATCACCCAAGCTCAAGAAACTGCCAAAACAATTTTAACCAA
>CAIXNZ010000037.1 GCA_903920975.1 Candidatus Falkowiibacteriota bacterium
CATTCCTGATGGCGAAGAATTTCTTCAGCCACCATTGGTTCACCCTGAAAATTTTTGAAATGAGCAATTTTCAGGAGCCGGAATTGCGTGCAGTTGCGAGTGCAACAGGGACAAGGATCTTTTGTGCAACAATCCATTCCATAACAATGGTCTGGGCAGTTGTATTCGCCAGACATAAACTGGCAGATCTTGCCGGCTTTTTTAAGTTTCTCTATTGAAACTTCTTCTACCGGCACGCCCACAATTTTGAGAGTTTGAATAAAGTACTCGTAACTCCCGTGACCAATGACCACTCTGTTTTCTGCCATGACTTTCTCCTTTTCTGGTTAGGGGTTTTTCGGGGGTCTTGCTGACCCAGGATTACATAGGATCGTTTGAAAATCATTTAACTTTGTCCAATTATCATTGATTCAAAGAATGACGATCCCTACCCCAGAAAAGTGCCATGGTAATAAAGAATTATAGCAAGTAATTTAAAAGTTGTCAATATTTTGGCAATTAAAAAAGCGAAAACGCCCAGTTGAATAAAAGGCTAAAGCCTTAACTCCTGTACTGGATTTACCTCTTTAGAGGTTTATACGATGTGCGTTTTCGCTGCTATTTTATTGAATTCCTTTAAATAAAGGTAAATCATACGGAACGTAAATTGTTCCCGGACGATTTTGCAGCTCTTTAATATATAAATACTGCAGATATTGATTACTCAAACTTTCATTGATTATTTTCTGGGAGTCGCGTTGGCCAGCTGCTTCAATTCTTTTTCTTTCTGCCTCTTTAGTTTCTTTTTGTAAAATAAAGTCATATTTCTGTTGTTCTTGATCAGCCGTTAATTTAGCTTCAATTGCCTGGGTTAATAATGGCGGCAAACCCACATTGCGTAAAATAACTGATTCTATTTCAATACCACGCGGGTTAAGTGTACCTTTTAAACTTTCAGCAATTTTATTAGTAGCTTCTTCTCTTTTTTCTGAATAAATGTCCTTGGCATCATAAAGAGCAATCACATCACGTATGGCACCGCGCACTGCTGTCCTGATAATTTTTGCATCATAATCCAGCCCAATAGTTTTAAAAACTTCGGGCGCTTTGTCTTCGTTTAAATGATATAAAACAGTAATATCCAGATTAACTTTCAATCCTTCTTTAGTCAAAGCGTCAATGGAATCGTCACGGTTTAATTCCCCTTCAGCTGGAATCACTGACATAGTATATTGTTCTGTTCTAATGCTCATTAAATCAATTTTGGCAAAAGGAATGACCAGATGAAGTCCTGATCTATAAGGTTGATCTTTAACTTTACCAAATAAATGATATACACCTGTTTCGCCGGCTGGCACAATAATAATTAGCCTAACTAAAATAATTAAAACTATAATCAGCCCAACAAGGCCAATCACAATTTTAGTGATTAATTTTGCTTTATTGCCAATGATATTAGCATAATCAATAGTTTGATTGTCCATAGGGAATTTATTAATTATTAAATTTAAAATTGGTTTATTGAAGATTGCTATGATTAAAATTATAATCAGGGGAATAAAAATTTTGGGACTTAAAAAAATTAAAAATAGGAGGCCAACAATAAGCCAGGTTAGATTATCTTTTATAAAGTTTTTTAAGTTATCCGGGATCATGGTAATAAATTAAAAATTAAAATTATTGGATAAATTCCAAAATCTTACACTTAAAATTGCAACTTTACACTTTAAACTTTGCACTTTTAACTTATTTTGGCGCATAAGTATAAACATTACGAGCATTCCAAAGCAAATAGCCGTAAGTTCCTGCTTCAGATGCTGCTTTGATTTGTAAATCAATCATATTAGGGGTATATTCTGCGCCCATATTAAAATTTTGCAGCCAAGGCC
>CAIXNZ010000038.1 GCA_903920975.1 Candidatus Falkowiibacteriota bacterium
TAATCAGGCCGAGTATAAAGCTTTAATAAAAGCTTTGGAATTAGCCAAATTAATTAAACCCGACGAAATAAATTGTTATCTTGACAGTGAATTGGTGGTTAAGCAAATGAGGCAGGAATTTAGAGTAAAAGATAAGAATTTACAGCCGCTTTTTATTAAAACCTGGAATTTGGCTTTGAGGCTGAAAAAGGTTAATTTCCACCATATTCCACGGGAATTAAACAAGGAAGCTGATAAGCTGCTAAATATAGAGCTGGATAAACACGTATAACTTACTTTTTTATTGGTTTTTTGGTATAATAATATTAGAATTAAGAATTAAGTAAATTAAGCTTATTAAGCTAGCTTATTTTACTTATTACGCTTAATGCTTAATCCTAAAATAAAAAAATGGCTAAGCAAAATAGCTATCTTGGTATTGATTTATCGCCTGATTCCATAAAAATAGTGGAATTAAGAGAAGAGGGTGGTAAACCACAATTAGTTACCTATGGTTATACTGAAGCAAAAAGTGATGTTTTGCGAGGTGATTTTATTAGTAATAAAAATTTAACCTCCACTTTGTTAAAAGAAGTTTCTGATCGATCAAAAGTAACAACTAATTTGGTGTCTGCGGCTTTGCCCATTGCTTCTGTTTTTTCATCTGTAATCAAATTGTCCAATTTACAAAAACGTGATTTGGACAATCGTCTCAAAATAAAAGCCCTTTTGTCAGAAGAGGTAAAAAAAATTATTTCCCGACCGCTTGAAGAAATGGTTTTTGATTTTAATTTAATTGTTACCGATGAAATTGAAAAAGCCGCCAGCGGACAAAAAATTGAAGCGGCCCGATATTTAATTACTGCTGCCCCCAATGAAGTAGTGAAAGATTACGTTGATATTTTTAGGCAGTCCAGTTTTACACTAAATAGTTTGGATATAGAACCTTTTGCCTTAGTTCGCTCTTTAATCGGTCTAGATAAATCTTTAATTATGATTGTAGATATTGGCGAAAACAGAACTACTTTGTCGATTGTAAATTTAACTATGCCGATTTTAAATCGCACCATACAAGTTGGCAGTTCTGTAGTGACAAAATCAATTGCTGATAGTATGGGAATCACGATTGCTGATGCTGAAAATTATAAATTAGATCTGGGCATTATGATGACGCAAGAGAAAATGGAATCTTATCCCACGCCAGTTGAAAATGCTCTGGCGCCGATTGTGACAGAAATAAAATATTTGTTAAAAAATTATTATGATCAGGTTGGCCGTGAAAAAGCGCTGGACAAAATTATTTTAACGGGCGGCGGTTCATTATTGGGCGGATTTTTAGATAAATACTTGACTAAAGCTTTAGATACCAGAACATATGTTGGCGATCCTTGGGCCAGAGTAATTTATCCAGAGGAATTAAGCCCGGTTTTACATGAAATTGGTCCCCGTTTTTCCGTAGCTTTGGGTCTAGCCATGAGAGAAATTTTATAAAAATATGGCCATTGATTTTTTAGGCAAACCCAAGCCAGTTAAAAAAAAAGTTGATCCTGGAGTTGAATATTATGTTCCAGAAAAAGACAAAGCTCAAAAAGCAGAGCCAATAAAAAAGGAAATAGTTAAAAAGGCTGAACCTCCAAAGCCCAAAGAAGAATTAGGCGAAGTGAATTTAATGACGGCCTTTAAAAAATATTTACGAAGAAGGAGGGAGATAGCAACCATAATCTCTGTTATAATAGTATTAGCCATGATAATTGGCGGTTATTTTTTATATATTTACATTGTGACTTTACCGCCAGCCCCGCCAGCTATTAATCTGCCGGTCAATATCAATAAACCTGTTATTAATGAAAATATTAATACAACACCGCCTCCACCACTGCCGAAATATTCATGTAATACAAATAGCGGCCAATGTTTTAATGATGTAAATGGCGTATTTGCCAATTTTAATGATTGCCAAGCGAATTGCTTTGTGCCAACACCGCTTCCGGTTTGCGGCAATGGGATTTGCGAAAATAATGAAAATACCCAAAATTGCTTGATTGATTGTCCGCCGTTGGTTTTGCCTGACACCGAATTATCATCTTTGCGCGGAGCTTTAGTAAGATTTTTAAACGATAACAATATTTATTTGATTGAATATAACGGAGAATTAAGGAATATTGACAAACAAACAGTCAGATTTAAAAACGGACAAACAATCAGCCAGTTAAATCCCAAATTAATTTATACTTTAGCGGTCAGGTTTGCTGATACTAGAAAAGGTAAAGATGTTAAAGGTTTTATTGATTGGGATCCGCGAGTTTTGACAGAGCAAGAATTATTACCATTTATTAAATAAATAATTTATTAAAAAAAATATGGCTAAAGAAAACACGGCAAAAATACTTTTAATCGAAGACGACACTTTTTTGGTGGAAATGTATACCACTAAATTTGAATTAGAGGGCTTTGGAGTAATTTCAGCCGAAGACGGCGTTAAAGGGCTGGAAATGGTGAAAAAAGAAGAACCAGACATTATTTTGCTGGATATTTTAATGCCCAAAATGGATGGCTTCGCAGTTTTAGATGCACTTAAAAAGGATAAAGCAACTGCTGATATTCCGGTTGTTTTATTGACCAATTTGGGTCAGAAAGAAGATGTGAAAAAGGGTTTTGAAAAGGGAGCTGTCGGTTATTTAATAAAAGCTCATTTTATGCCTTCAGAAGTCGTGGAAAAGATTAAAAAGATTTTAAAAGAAAATAAAAAATAACCTTAACAATGTCACGGGGCATTACCAAAATTGAGATAATAATTGTTATTTTTTTAGTCGTGATAATTATTGCGGCAGATATTTTTGCCGCTCAATATCTAGGCAAAAAATCGCGCGACATTAATATACTATCTGATATTAGTCAGATGAGAAGCAGTTTGGAAGCTTATCTGATGATCAACAACCATTATCCTGTAGCCGGCGAAGTCGTTTCTTTAAACGATTCTTATCTGGGCACTGAAAAATTATGCGTTGAAGGCTTTAAGCGTCTTGGTGATATTTGCACGAAAACTCTATTAAAGCCAGTACCCAACGCCTATTTGAAAGAAGGTAATATTTATTCTTACAAATCAACTGACAGTGACCTAAATTACCAGATCCAGTTTACTTTAAATACTAATTTTGTTAAATTTGGATTAACAAAGGGGGTTAATTGCGCAACTAATACGACTATAACAAGCGCACCTTGTTTTTAAACTATGAAATATTTTAATAAAAAAAATGGGTTTTCTTTACTCGAGCTTTTGATTGTTATTTTAATTATTATTGGTTTAGCAACTATTAGTGCCGTTGCCGTAAACAGCCAGCGAGCCAAAGCCCGCGATGCCAAAAGAATCAGCGATATCAGGCAGATTCAGACAGCCTTGGAATTTTATAAAAGTGATGAGGGTGATTATCTTTTAGTGGCTGACCCCATAATTTTAGGGAAGGAACAAGTAAAATTATGCGGCAAAGCAGAGGGCGGATTTGTCTCTGCGTCAAAAGAATGCAAAGAAGCTTCTACATACATGACAGCTATACCAACTGACCCCTTAAATGGCAAAGATTATTTTTACTCTGGGACTGCTGAGACTTATGATTTGCAATTTACCACAGAGAGACAAAGCATCTTGGGCGTAGCTGGCACATATTTTGCACATCCAAATAGCACTGATTTGACACCGAGCTTGTAAAGAATCCAAATTAATTATGCGTTTTTATTATTCAAAATAGAAAAAGGGCTGTTTAGCCCTTTTTATTTGTATGATTTTTTTAATATTTATCATTGGTCTGGTTTTCGGCAGTTTTTTAAACAGCTTGATTTATCGTTGGTATAATAATATTTCACTTTGGGGACGCTCCTTATGTCCCAATTGCCAATGCGAAATAAATGTTGTGGATTTGATTCCGCTTGCCAGTTTTATTGTTTTGAAATGCAAATGCCGAAACTGCGCGCAAAAAATTTCCTGGCAGTATTTTTTTATTGAATTAAGTACTGGTCTGTTATTTGCTTTAACTTATTGGCAGCATCAAGTCATCGATTTATTATTAATTCGCAATCTATTTTTTATTCTGGTACTAATCTTTATTTTTGTTTTTGATTTAAAATATTATTTGATATTAGATCGCGTAATCTGGCCAACGCTGCTACTTGCCTTGATTTTAAATATATTTAGCTCTAGGCCCCAAGCTCTTGGCTCAGAGCTATGGGCAATGGGCTTAGGGCTTTTAATTGGCGCTGGATTCTTCGGCCTTCAATATCTAGTTTCCAGGGGCAAATGGATTGGTTTGGGCGATGTAAAATTTGGAGCTTTAATTGGTGTCATGTTTGGCGCCCAAATGACATTGCTGGTAATTGTTTTGGCTTACTTAATCGGTGGGATTTTGGCAGTAATTTTATTAATAGGCAGACAAAAGAAATTTGGCGAAGTTTTGCCCATGGGAACTTTCTTGGCATTATCAAGCATAATTGTTTTGCTCTATGGGCAACTAATTATGGCCCATTATCTTAATTTATTGGGCTCATAATATGATATAATTTAGTTATGGAAAATAAAGTGAATAAAAAGCAGGTTGAGGAAAGAATCAAGAAATTGCGCGAGGAAATAAATTACCATCGCTATCTTTATCATGTCTTGGATAAGCAAGAAATTTCTGACGCGGCTTTGGATAGTTTAAAACATGAGTTATATAAATTAGAACAGCAATTTCCTGATTTAATCACGCCAGATTCGCCAACGCAAAGAGTGGGCGGTGAAGCGCTTGATGAATTTAAAAAAGTTCAGCATGGCGTGCCCATGCTTTCGATTGAAGATGTTTTTAGCTTTCAAGAATTAAAAGATTGGCAAGATAGAATTATTAAAATGATTCCGCATGATAGGTTTGATTATCACGCTGAAATTAAAATGGATGGTTTGGCTGTTTCAATTATTTATCAAGATGGCATTTTAATTGAAGGTTCAACGCGCGGCGATGGCGTGATTGGCGAGGATATCACTCGCAACTTAAAAACCATTGAAGCGATTCCCTTGCAGTTGCATAGACCCAAAGATAAAGAAATCAAGGAGTTTTTTGAAAAATACGGCCAGGGAATTGATAAGGACAAATTTTTATCAAAAATTAAATCTTTGGGCGGCAGAATTGAAGTGCGGGGCGAGGCCTTTATGGATAAAAGGGTTTTGGAAAAATTAAATAAGGAACAGGCCAGGAAAGGCGAGAAAATTTTTGCCAATCCCAGAAATGCGGCGGCCGGTTCTATTAGACAATTAGATCCAAAAATAACAGCGTCACGCCAACTGGATTTTTTTAGTTACGATTTATTAGCTGATTTTGGTCAGGCTACACATTGGCAGGCGCATAAAATTATGCGTTTGCTTGGCTTTAAAGACAATCCTTTAAATCGTTATGCCAAAGATTTGGACGAAATTGAGATTTTTCATACTCATGTTCAAAAAGAACGGGAACGTTTGCATTATTGGACAGATGGCATTGTAGCCGTGGTTAATGATGTTAAAATATTTAAAAAATTGGGCGTTATTGGCAAAACTCCGCGCGGTCTAATTGCTTATAAATTTCCAGCCGAAGAGGCGACGACCGTTGTGCTTAATGTTCGTTTTAATGTTGGTCGCACCGGAGTTTTAACACCAGTGGCTGATTTAAAGCCAGTAGCAGTTGGCGGTACTATTGTTTCTCACGCAACCCTGCATAATACCGACGAGATTAAGCGTTTGGGGGTTAAAATTGGCGATACCGTGATTATAGAAAGGGCAGGGGACGTGATTCCTAAAGTGATTAAAGTTTTGCCAAAATTACGAACTGGCAAAGAAAAAGAAATTCATGCGCCTAAAATTTGTCCGATTTGCGGCGGACCTGTTGTGAGAAAACCCGGTGAAGTGGGAATTTATTGCGCCAATACTAATTGCTTTGCCATTGATAAAGAACGCATGATTCATTTTGTTTCGCGTACTGGTATGGATATTGAAGGCTTGGGAGATAAAATTGTTGAACAATTGATGAATGATGGTTTGGTCAATGATCCAGTTGATTTATATGAATTAGAAGTAGGGGATTTGGAACCATTGGAAAGGTTTGGCGAAAAATCAGCACAAAATATTGTTGAGGCCATACAAAAAAGCAAAAAAGCGCAATTAGCAAAGTTAATTTTTGCCCTAGGCATCAGACATGTTGGTGAGGAAACCGCCATTGCCCTGGCTAATCATTTTACTTCCATTGATAAAATAAAAAGCGCTTCAGTTGAGGATTTGCTGAAAATCGCGGATATAGGCGAAGTCGTGGCCAAAAGTCTTTATGATTATTTTAGAGATAAAAAAAGTTTGAAATCCTTGGAAAAACTATTAAATTATATTACAATTGAAAAAGTCCATAAGGCCAAGCAGACCTTAGCAGGCAAAACCTTTGTCCTCACTGGCGCATTGGAATCAATGACCCGCGAATTGGCCAAAGAGAAAATTCGTAGTTTGGGCGGCGATATCTCTTCCTCAGTCAGTAAAAATACAGATTATGTGGTAGAGGGAGCAGAGCCAGGGTCAAAATATGAGAAGGCGAAGAAATTGGGAGTAAAAATAATAACCGAAAAAGAGTTCTTGAAGATGATATCGTAAACACTAAAGCGACACGAAAAAGCACGAAAGATAGGAAAAATAAAAACAAAAATATGGTTAAAATAATATATAAGGATTTGAGCTATAAGATAATGGGATTAACCTTCAATGTTTTTAAGAATATAGGTTATGGTTATAGGGAAAAATATTACCAAAGAGCCATGGAAGAGGAATTTAAAAAAGAAAACGTAAGATATAAGAGAGAATCTCCCGTACGATTAATCTATGGAGGAAGGATTATTGGAAGGTATTTTATGGATTTTATTATTGAAGATAAAGTGATTCTAGAATTAAAAGTAGCTAAAGATTTTTACACAAAAAATATAAAGCAGATATTAAGCTATTTGACGGCAAAAAATTTAAAGCTTGGCATTTTGGCAATTATTACTAAAGATGGAGTAAAATATACAAGATTAGTTAATTAATATTGAGGCATGATATATTTTATCTAATACACAGAAATTTCGTGTATTTCGTGTAAAAAATTTCGTGTTTCATAATACCATAAAACACTATGAAAATTGATATCAAAGGAACCAACATGGAGCTTACTGAGGCCATTAAAGATTATGTCAATGAAAAAATTGGCAGTTTAGAGAAATTTTTTGACAATATTATTGAAGCTCGAGTTGATGTGGGTAAAACAACCAACCACCATCAAAAAGGCGATGTTTTCCGTGCTGAAGTTAATTTACAAGTGCCTCAGACTCTTTTACGGGCTGAATCAGAGAGGGAAGATTTATATATAGCAATTAATGAGGTTAAAGAAGAAATACAAAGACAATTAAAAAAGTACAAGGAAAAAATGAGAGGTAATGTGAAATTTTAACATAAAAAAATGAAAAGGCCGAGTATGAAACGGCCTTTTTGCTATCTTGAAAAAATTTAGGAAATTTGATATCCTTTATTTAATTATGTCTATATTGACTAAAATTTTCGGCGATCCTAATAAGCGAGTAATTGCGCAAATTCAGCCTATTGTTGCCAAAATCAATGGCTTGGAAAAAGACATGCAAATACTATCTGATGAGGCGCTGAAAAATAAAACTCAGGAATTTAAAGACCGCTTAGCTAAAAAAGAAACTCTGGATGACATATTGCCAGAGGCTTTTGCGGTTGTGCGCGAAGCTGCCAAAAGAGTTTTGGGTCAGCGTCATTTTGATGTCCAATTAATCGGCGGCATTGTTTTACATCGCGGTGAGATTGCCGAAATGAGAACAGGTGAAGGTAAAACTTTGACCTCAACCCTGCCTATTTATTTAAATGCATTGACTGGCAATGGCGTTCATGTGGTAACTGTCAACGATTACTTGGCCCGACGCGACTGCGCTTGGATGGGTCAGGTTTATAATTTTTTAGGCTTAACTATTGGCTGTATTCAAAATCAGAATGTCAGTTATATCTATGATTCAACTGTTTCAATTGATGAAAGCGACAATGCCAATGAAAGCGTGAAAATATATAAAGTTGACATGGATCATTTGCGTTTATTAAAAAGCAGGCGCGAGGCTTATGACTGCGCAATAACTTATGGCACCAACAATGAGTATGGCTTTGATTATTTGCGCGACAATATGGTCATGAGTTTAGCTGATAAAGCCCAGAAAAATTTAAATTATGCCATTGTTGATGAAGTTGACAGTATTTTAATTGACGAGGCTCGGACCCCGCTGATTATTTCCGCACCAGACGCTGAAGGCACTGATAAATATTATAAGTTCGCGGTTATTGCCAAAACTTTAAAAGAAAATGTTGATTATAACATTGATGAAAAAATGCACACCGTTGGTTTTACTGAAGATGGTCAGGAAAAAATTACCCAGATTTTGGGTTTTGATCCCTGGGTAAAAATGGATTATGACACCACTTATCATATTGAAGCGGCATTAAAAGCTCATACTTTATTTCATCTGGATAAGCAATATGTTGTTAAAGAAGGCGAAATATTAATCGTTGATGAATTTACCGGCCGTTTAATGCCAGGCCGCAGATATTCAGAGGGTTTGCATCAGGCTTTGGAAGCCAAAGAAAATTTGATTATACAAAAAGAAAGCAAGACTTTAGCCACAATTACTTTTCAAAATTTATTTCGTTTGTATGATAAATTGGCCGGCATGACCGGCACAGCGGCCACAGAAGCGGAAGAGTTCCACAAAATTTATAAACTGGAAGTTGTGGAAATTCCGACTAATATGCCCATGGTCAGAAAAGATTCAAATGATTTGATTTATAAAACCGAAGCGGCCAAATTTGAAGCCGTGGCCAAAGAAGTCAAAGCCCGTCATGCCAAAGGCCAGCCGGTTTTAATTGGCACTATTTCCATTGAAATAAATGAGTACCTGGGAAAGCTTTTGGAAAAAAATGGCATCCCGCATAATCTTTTAAACGCCAAGAACCATGAAAAAGAAGCCGAGATTATTGCTCAAGCCGGTAAAGTTGGCGCCGTAACTTTGGCGACTAATATGGCCGGTCGCGGCGTGGATATTATTTTAGGTGGCAATCCGGTTGATTCGGCTGAAGCAGTTAAAGTCAAAGAAGCCGGCGGTTTATTTGTTTTAGGTACTGAAAGACATGAAGCGCGACGCATTGATAACCAGTTGCGCGGACGTTCCGGCCGTCAGGGTGATGATGGCGAATCGCGTTTTTGTGTTTCCCTGGAGGATGATTTAATGCGTATTTTTGGTTCCGAAAGAATTAAAAGCGTGATGGAAACCTTGCGTGTGCCAGAAGATACTCCCATTGAAAATGGTTTTATTTCCAAATCAATTGAGCAAGCGCAGAAAAAATTAGAAGGTTTTCATTTTGACACCAGAAAACATTTGGTTGAATATGATGATGTTCTAAATAAGCATCGCGACACCATTTATACAAAAAGACAGGAAATTTTAGAAATCGCAGAATATTTTAAAACTGACGTAACTTTGCGCGCCAAGATTTTTGAAATGGTTGAAGCTGAATTAGAACAAGTGGTTTTATTTCATACGGCCGGCGATAATGAGATGGCCTGGAATATGAAAGAAATTTATGAAGTTGCTAATACAATTTTCCCGGTCGAAGAAAGAGATAAAATAGAATTAATGGAGATTAGGAAAACAGCTGGTACTCGCGCTGAAGACGCGCATAGCCGCAGCAAAA
>CAIXNZ010000039.1 GCA_903920975.1 Candidatus Falkowiibacteriota bacterium
CGTTGTGCCAACTTGCATTAATTCATAAGGCAAATCACTGTCGAAAAAAGAAAGATTTTTCAGCGGTTCTTTTTCGGTTTTGCTGATTAAATCCATTACTTGTTCCACTAATTCGCTTACTTCGGCGTTGTTGAGCTTTTTTGTAATTCTTTGGACAAATCTATTGATGTCATTAAGTATGTTAAACTTTGTCTCATCAATATTACACAAATCCCTGATAGTTCCGGCCAAAGAATATTCTTCCTGAATTTGGCCAGCTCTAATGCCCAGTTTTTTCCTATTTTCTGCTGAAGTGGCAGAGGATTTCAACTGATCAATGATGCTGTTGTATTCATTGCGGATATCGCCCTCAATATCATTAACGCTATAGCCCATAATCTGTTGCCACTTAGCAGCCAAAATCAAGGCAATGCGTCTGATGGCAGCGAACCGTTCTTTGGTGCCGTCACTCATACCCGTAATAATATCTTTGCGGTGAGTTTCTCTCCAGACACTATCATTTTCCAGCCAGCCAAGCTGTTCTTCATAGCGTTCATGGCTATAGCGCCAGGCAGCAAATTTTTTTTGGATGGCTTGCTTGATAATCAATGAAGCTATTTCTGCACCGCGCGCATAGCCGTTTTGCTGGCAAAGCGAGGCATAGGTAAAACACATATCAAGCAGCCGCGATCTGGTGAGCACCTGCCACATTTCGCCGAAAAGTATGCTTAATTCTTCGCCATTAAGGCCAAGTATGTTTGAATAAACTTGCTTGGTGCCTTTTTCAATCAAATCAACAAGCTCTTGCGTATTGGTAACTTCATAAGGATAATCAACTCTTCGGCCAAAACGCAGCGACAGTTGTTCCAGCGCTTTTAGACAGCGCATCAGGTCTTCGCTATTTTTTGCTAAATCCAGCAAGTGCAGTAGAGCCCGCGCTGGATGATTGGCATGACTGACGATGTTAAAGCCGCGCCACATTTGCCTTTTTTGATCTCTAGATTTTCTAAAGTCCTCATTATCAAGACGCTGTTCCAGCAAATCAAGAATTTTTATCAGGTCAGCGGATTCAAATTTAAAGCGGCTGTAAATGAGCATGGCCACAATAGCTGGCAGATTTTGTAATGAGCAGAGTTTGTTATAAAACTCATGGTCATCAAAAAGATTATTAAGCTGCTGCGCATTGATGTGATACAGAACATATTCACCACTGCGATAACGGATTGATTGAGAAATTAGCTTAATTGCCAGCTGGTATCTTCCATAGTCAGTGAGAACTGCTTTAAGTTCATCAAGCTCTGTGGTTAGAATGCTTATGCCTTGTTGCATATTTTTAATTTCCTCCAGACCGTATTTAAGCAAATTTTCGCTTTGCTCAAAATTAAATTTGGCGGTAAGTTCGTGGCTGAAATTTACAGTGTCGACAATGCCAACGCCATCCTGGATAGAAAACAAAATGTTCAGCAACTTGCCAAAGTAGGCCTTGGGTTTGGAGATATCATCGTATTTTTCCAATAGAAAGTTTTGCAGAAAATCAGTCCAGACAAGTGAAGGTTCTTCGCCTGATTGGCCAATAAGTGCATTCATACTCAGAAGGGAATTTAGCCAGCCCATATTTGCCTCTGGCGGCCGCAGTATTACCATTTGGTAAAGGCATTTGGCCAACTGCGGCAAGCTGATTTTTTTCCATTTTCTTAAATCATTAATCTTATGTTGTCCGAGTTTAGGCACACACTGGCTTTTTTGGCTTTCTTTAAATAGGAATTTCTGGAAGTCATCAACCGTTTGGAAGCGATTTTCACTGATAAGCTTTTTCCACTCGTCTAGAAGAAAAAGCTCAAATAATGCCTTGCGTCCCTTTTCAGTTTGCAGGCCTAAATGCAGCTCAAGAGTTTGAGCTAAAATCATTTTTTGTTCTAATCTTTGCTCTAATCGCAACTCTTGTCTAATTGTTTGGCATAGGCCCATTCCTAATCCTGGCATGTTTCTTTCCTCCTTTTCTATTTTTCAAAGAGCAGTAATTCATTAAATTATCATAAATTCTTCAAAAAGTCAAGAGTTTAACGGAAATTTTTTAGTTTCAATTTTTTAATATATGGATAAGTAATTCAAATAAATCAAGGTTTTATACACTTCTGATTTTTTTATTCACATTTTTATTCACACCTTTCCCACATTTGACCCTTGATTTTTAGCTAAGATTTGCTAATATTTATAATACGCAGTATTAAATTAAAATAAAAATAAAATTAAGGAGGTTTAAAATGGCTCAAATAGTGCGTAAATACGCAAGAGTCAGACCGACTACAGAGATAAAGGTACTCTCGCTTAACGGGGTCATATTAATCGGTCGTTTGCTTGATTTATCACCGGGGGGAGCAAAAATTGGCCTGGATATGGCGCCGCACCATAATGTGGGTAATGAAATCAATATCGCTTTTATTCTTCCTGATCCCAAAAGCGATAAACGGAGCCCAATTTTTGCCAGAGGAAAAGTGGCTTGGCAAAGGAAATATCCCACTTCCGGCGAATTGGGGATGCAGTTTGATGAGATGCTGCCAAGTCATCAGGAAAGGATCAGGGAATTTATCGGTTCAACTTAAAAGTACTGCGTAAGCTCAGGGGGAATATACCTGGGCTTTTATTTTTTGCCTCAAATTTCGGGGCTTTTTTTATTAGCATTTTTAA
>CAIXNZ010000040.1 GCA_903920975.1 Candidatus Falkowiibacteriota bacterium
CAATGTAAGCAGGCACGCCAGTGGCACGGGAAATCAGCTGGTCAATATTGCGCAGTAAAGAAGTACCGCCGCTCATAATAATTCCCTTGTCAATTACATCGGCTGAAAGTTCTGGCGGAGTATTGTGCAAAACATCTTTAACAGTATCAATTATTCCTTCCAGACAAGATTCTATGGCTTCAACCACATCATTGGTTGTTAAGGTGATGGTGCGAGGCAAACCAGTAATCATGTCCCTGCCCCTAACTTCCATAGTCAATGGCTCTTCCATGGGCAAGGCCGCGCCAATATTTATTTTAATATTTTCCGCAGTTCTTTCGCCAATGGCCAGATTATATTTGCGCCGAGTGTGTTCAATAATGGCTTGGTCTAATTTATTGCCGCCGATTCTGACAGAAGCGCAGGCCACAATGCCACCCAAGGAAATTACAGCCACTTCTGAAGTGCCTCCGCCAATATCAATAATCATGTTGCCAGACGGACTGCCAATAGGAATGTTTGCTCCAATGGCAGCCACAATCGGTTCTTTAATAATATAAGCGGCTTTGGCGCCAGCTGCCATGGTCGCGTCAATGACTGCGCGTTTCTCAGTGGAAGTAATGCCGGCTGGTACAGCCACCATAACTTCAGGGCGCAAAATTCTGATACCGCCCAAAGCTTTATTAATAAAATATCTGAGCATGGCTTCGGTTGTCTTGTAATCGGCAATCACACCGTCTTTGAGCGGACGCAAAGCAATAATCGTGTCAGGCGTCTTGCCTAACATTTCTTTGGCTTCGAGTCCGACGGCCATGATTTTTTTATCAGTGGTTGAAATAGCCACAACTGATGGTTCATTGATCACCACTCCCTTCTTGGGTAGATAAACCAAGATGTTGGTCGTGCCTAAATCAATACCAATTTTCTTACGAAACATATGTTGATGTATTAGAAATTTATTTTAAATTCCGTGTCCTGATCCAAGCCGGAAGAATAATTATACGAATTATTAAACCATTCTTTTTCTGCTTCGGCTGGCGCTGCTGATTTAATATTTTTACCAAAATTTATGGTTAAAGTCAAGTTTGGTATCACGCCAGGCTGCTTCTGGATTAACAAATGATAATAGTTAGAATTAATCTGATTTTTAATGTTGTCTGGTAATTTGTATTCAAAAGTTAAGGTGCCGACTTCATGCGGTTCAATGGCAATAAATGCGCCAAAATAAATCTTGCCCAGTTCGCTGCCAGATTCAACCTGGCCAGGCGTATTAGCTGGGTCCTTTATCTTGTCGTTTTCCATGGCACCACTGGAACTAATTAACTGACTGCCAGCTGGCACATAAACTCTGGTGTATGATCTTAATCTGGTTGACTTCCAGGTAAAATCTGCGTTGTTTTTGTAGACAATGGAAACTTTGACAATCAAATCATTGTTTTTCCAGTTTAATGAATAACTAATGGTACGATTTACAAATTGATCAGTTTTTAAACTGGCTAAATTGCTATCAACGACCATTAAATAATCTCCATCGTAAGTTTGGACTGCTCCGCCCCAATTTCTGGCCAAAATCATTTTTTCTAATTCTGGATCTACAAAATAAATCAAAATGGCTTTTTTGGATAAGGAGTTGGTGGCAATATCTAAAATATCTGCGTAGCGCTGGATCGGCAGAGAAAATAATTTTATGCGAATCTGATCAGCTAACTGCATGATTATCTCTTTGCGTTGTGAGGCTGGAATGCCCTTGGCAATAAATTCCTGACCCACAATATATTCCAACTGGTCAACTAGATTGTCACTGGTGAATAAAACGCCATCCACCGTAATTGGTCCGGTTAGTTTTAATAAATCTTCCACTATTTCTGGAGTGACAGCAAAAACTCCGTCAACTTTTTCATAAGCAATTGTATCGGTTATCACCACATTTTTTTCGCTCAAAATTGTCTTGCCTTGTTTTTTTAAATCTGCCAAAATTTTATTTTCTTGTTCATACATGTAAAGCGCTTTAGCAGCTGTGGTGGGAAAATCTGGCGACCAATTAATATCGCGCAAGGACCAATTTTTTTGCTCCAAATATTTGGCAATCGGCAGTGGTGAAGGTTCTTTAAGTATAGGCTGGGTTGATTGATCTAAATTATAAACATTATCAGTCTGGAAAGATTTTATTTCGCCATCTTGCAGTTTTAAAACGCCATAGGTGCCGATAAAACCGCCGGTTGGCCGCAGCTCTGAATTATTTTGGATTAAAAATAAATAACTAATGGGCTTATCAAAACCAGCGATCTGAGGAATAACTTTAAGCATTGGCAAGGCATGGTCAATTAAATCTTTTATTTTGGGCAAATTTGTTTTTAGAGGCGCAATATTGTCTCGCAGGGGCGCGATTAAACCCGTGTCAGGAATTTCATCAATAGCGGCCGAAGCTGCGTCAATTTCTTTTTGCACTTCCAAAAGCATGGTTTCTGAACTGACAATCTTTTCCAAAATTTGTCTTTTTTGCTTGGGAGTAATTGTCGAAAAAGTAATTGATTCATTTTTCAAAGGAGCTGTAATATCATCGATTAATAATAAAACTTTATTACCGCTGTCAGAAAGATTAATGCCAGCCACTAAAACATTATTAACTGCTTTGGTTTGGCGACCCACATAAGGAATATAATTAAAAATCGCGGCCGCCTCCATATTGCCTTTGACTTGCACTAAATCGGTGTTGGCCTGTGCCAGTAAATCAGCTCCGCCTTTAAAATCACGATTAATAACCAGATGAATGGCTGAGTCCAATTTATTTTTCGCGTCCATGGACAGCGCATAGCTTTGCTTGATGTTGTTATAAAAAATCGCAGCCAAAATAACTCCAGCGATTATTAAGACTACCAATAAAATTAATACTATTTTCAAAATCAAAAAAGCCACTTTTTTAAAAGTTGATTTTCTTGGCCTTTCTACTATTTTCGAAAAATCAGGTTGCGGATTAGTAGCCAAACTCTGATTGTAATTATTGTCAGGCATTGTTTTTTACCCCTAAATATTTAGCAAAATATTTAAACCAGGAAGCAATATGCCTTCTGGTCATTTTATTAAAAGTCCAGAACTTCCAGCCTTCAACTGCAGAAGCTCTTTCATATAAGTGCACCATTTCTGCTTCGGCCAGATAATAAACTTTATATTTGTTTTCCCAAAAGCGTCTACACCAGTCCATGTCCTCCACATAAAAGAAGAACCTTTCATCTAATAAACCGACTTTGTCCAAAGCAGATTTTCGCGCCAACATACAAGCGCCCATAACCCAATCAACTTCCCTATTAGTCTGATGATCAAAATCTAGCATCAAGTGCTTTCTTAATTCTTCCTTGGCTTTAGGTAAGCTGCCTAGCGGTGTGCGTCTGTAAATTATTAATTTTGGTGTTTGAAAGGTGCGGCAAGAAATTTGATAAGTGCCGTCTGGATTAATTAATTTTGGCCCGACCATGCCAACTTCAGCGTTATTTTTCATAAAAGCAACCATTTTTTCAATAGAACCGTTTAAAGCCGTAATATCAGGATTCAAAAGCATAATATATTCACCCTTGGCCTCTTTAATCCCCATATTATTGCCGGCTGCAAAACCAATATTTTTTGGTATTTGTATAAATTTAATTTCTGGGAAATTTTCCTTAACCATTTGCGCGCAGTCGTCATTGGAGCCGTTATCAACCACAATGATTTCATAATTCAAATCTTTGACAGAAACTTTTACATTTCTGACGCATTGTTTAACCAAACCCTTGGTTTTGTAATTTAAAATTATGATTGATAAATCCATGACTTTATTATTATAGGAGCTACGGGAGCTATGGGATTATAGGGGCTATAGGACGATAGGCTAAAATGTTTTTACCCTTCTACCTATTAGCCTATAGTTCTTTTTGGCCCTTAGCTCTTTTAGCTCTTCTAGTTAAGAAAACCATTTTCTCATTTGCGCATCAGAAATCAAGCGATTTTTCATAATAAATTTTCTCTTGGCCTTCATTTTCTTAAATTTGCCAGAAAAATCTTTCAGGCCAGAGAGTGTTTGCCATTCAAATAATAAAATGAAGAGAAATTTGCCGGCTTCGTAAATTTTGATTTGAAAATAATAGCGGAAAAAAATCTTAGCGCTCAAATCCTTGGCTAAAATAAACAAATGATTTTTATAAGAATAGTAATTAATAAATTTTGACTTGTGGCGGCGCATTTTTATCACAGCCAAGCTGGAAATTTTTTCCTTACTTTTGGCAGCGCGCTCATGATAGCAAATCGCGGATGGCAAATAAAAACTTTTCCAATTGCGCCATTGTAAGCGATAAGCCAAATCCACATCTTCTTGATAGCTGAAAAAATCATTGTCAAAAAATTCATCGCCATAGCGCACATCATTTAAAGCTTGCCTGCGATAAAGCGCGCTATTAGCGCTCACGCCAAAAATTTCTTCAACTTTGTCATATTGGTTAGTATCTTTTTCACCAGCTCCGATTTCCACGGCTCTTTGGCTTTTAAAAATCTTCAGGCCTAGCGAATCGATTATATCAGATTTTTTCACATTTTTCAAGTCTTCATTCCTTTCAAAGATGGCGCGTAAAACCTTGCCACTGACCGAAGAAGCGTCCTTATGCTGATCCATAAAACTTACGGTCTCTGCCAAGAAATTATTAGCCAAAACCACGTCCTGATTGAGCGTTAAAACATATTCAGATTCTGTCCATAAAAGCGCCTGATTATGAGCTTTGGCAAACCCCAGATTTTCCTTGTTTTTTATAAATCTGATTTTCTCGCCAAAGACTGGCACAAATTGCTCTTCAATGAATTTTACCGTATTGTCAGAAGAACCATTATCAATAACTAAAAGAAAAAAGTCCTTGAAAGTCTGCTCCAAGATTGAATTAAAACAATTTTCTAAATATTTTTCGCCATTCCAAGTTACTAAATGAATTGAAACTTTGGCCATATTATTTTCTTTTTTAGGAGTTACAAAAAAGCCTAAATATTTGCCTAACATCAAGCGCGTCTGCGCTTCGCACCAGGGAATCGCGCCAAAAATTATTAAATTGATGGGCAATAAAATCCATTGCAAGCCCATGATCAGCCATTTATATTTGGGGTGCTGCTGGGGCCGTGGCGGTAAAAGACGAATGCTCAAAATCGCGGAAACTAATATGCCGATCATGCCAATATTCATTATAAACTGTAAGATGTAGGGCGCATTTTGGGCAATCACCGTCGCTTTAACATCTGGACCAGCCACGTATAGAGGCAATCTGCCTAAAACAAAAAGTAAAACTGGCGCCGTGGCCAAAGAATACATGCCTTCGCCCAAATTCCAAATATATTTAACTCTGGTTTTAAAAGGTATTAGATCTTTTTTCTTGCCAAAATGATAAAGCATGTAAGGCAAATGTTCGGCGCTCCAACCCCAGCGGCGCTGTTGTTTATACAAGCTGACAAAGCCGTCCCAAATTGATTTTTCCGGAATAACAGTGTCCATGGAAACCGGAATATACATGGGCGTGACTTCATAATCGCCGTTGTAATGAATAAAGCATTGCAAAAAAATACGCGAGTCGTCAGTGACAATGTCTTTTTCCCAAAAGCCCACATCAACCAAGGCTTTAAAGCTCATGGCATGCGAAGAAAAAGTATAAAGACGGTCGGGTCTCATTAATTCTGCTAAGAGCCAGAAGACCGTGGAATAAGCCGTGATGCGCATAGGGGCCGACGCCTCCCAAATATTATTATTATATAAAACAGCTGGCTGGAAAGATGAACGAGTCGGATTAGGATGAGTAGCATAAACATAAGTCAGATAATCCATGTACTTGGGATGCACAAAAGTATCGCAATCAAAATAAGAAACAATAACTTTTTCATAAGGCACGCCTAGCTGATCAATCAATTCCTTGCATTTCCAGCCGACCCAATTAGCATTGGCAGCCTTGCCTTTGATTTCCCCTTCCAAGCCATCAGGATGCAAGGTGGTCAAAAGTTTAAAAAATTTATTTTCAAAATTTTGCCGAATCTTTGGTTCAGCGTCATCATAAACATCTTTTTTTCTTTCCTCCCAAGAAATAGCCACAATGATTTTTTCTTTGGGATAACCGCAATTTAAAATGCCATTCAAAGAAGTTTCTAATACTTCATAAGGTTCGGAATAAGTCGGCATTATAAATAAATGATAATAATCCCCCCAAGCTGGCAAACTTTCTCTTTTAGCTTTCCAATCCAATTTGACTGCTTTATGAAAAGTGTAGGAAGAAATAATGCTGTAAAAAACAAAATAAAAAAGCCGCAAAATCCAGTATAGAGAAAAAAGGATAATAAAATAAATAACATAAAGCGGCTTAACAAAAGATAAAACAGTTAAACCAATAAAAGTAACCCAGATCATTAAACCTGGGATATATTCTAATCTTCTGTATTTTTTTCGTTCCTGCGGACTGAATTTGTCTAAATGCATATTGATACGAATATACTAATACTTTACTAATGCTACGAATTTATTACTTAATATTCGTAAATTAGTATCATTAAATTATTTCAAAACTTTTAAATTCACCAATGTATTTTTGCCAATCTATATCAACTTTTTCCACTTTGGCTAAAAAAGAGCCTTTTTTACACCAGTCAATTAATTTATCCAAATTCTCTTTTTCGCCTTCAGCTATTATTTCCACTGAACCATCGTCATTATTAGAAGACCAGCCAAAAAGCCCTAGTTTTTCGGCTTCTGCTTTGGCCGTAAATCTATAATATACTCCCTGCACTTGGCCAAAAATCTTTAAGCTAACTCTGGCTAATTCGCTCATAAAGTTTGCTTAATATTACTTTAAAAATATCATTTTTAGCTAAATAAATCAAGAACCTAGGCGTAAAATTTGCCTAATATTAAATAAAAAACGGCTGGAAATAATCCAACCGCTTTGTTTTTTACTTTTTCAAACCCAGAACATCCAGCATGGAATAAAGTCCGGGCTTCTGGCCGATAATCCACTTGGCCGCTTTGACAGCGCCCAGGGCGAAAATCTTGTTGGAAAGTGCGCGATGATGAATTTCAATCACCTCGTCAGGACCCATGAAGTAAATGGTGTGTTCACCCGGAATAGTACCTCCCCGAACCGAGTGCACAAAAATCTCATCGCCCCTTTCGGAAACATGACCCTTCTCACGACCCTGAATTATTCTTCTTCCGCTGGCCAATGAAATCGTTAGTGCGAAACGCCTGGCCGTGCCCGAAGGAGAATCTTTTTTCATTCTGTGATGAAGCTCTGTGATTTCAGTGTCCCAGCCCTCACTGGCTAACGTGTTTGCCAACCCAGGCAAAAGCGCATCGATCAGATTGACGCCGAGTGACATGTTTGAATCATGAATGATTGGCATCTTCTTAGAAAATTCTTTCAGCACATTACTTTCATTTTCACTAAGACCCGTTGTACCCGTTACCAAAGGAACATGACCTCTCTCATAGCACCAGCTAGCAACCTCTATGGTCGCTTTGGGGGTGGAAAAATTAATTACGACATCTTCTCCCCCGCGGCTTATCATATCAATACCACGATAACCGTCCTGCGGATCAAAAGCCGGATCAACTCTGGCGTTAATGAATAGATCAAGGTCATTTTCAAGTAATGACCTAATGGCTATTCCCATTTTACCCAAGGCTCCGACTAAGCAAACTCTTTTCTTTTCTGGCATTTTCTCACCTCCTTTTATTTTTCAACGTATGTTTCAACTTATCATCAGAATATATTTTTGTCAAATAATCAGCCTTTGCTAAAGCTACGGCTAATAAAGAAAAAGGGCCCTGCACCACTTGGTGTCAGGGCCCTTGAATTTAGAAGTTAAGGTTCAAAGTCGCCTTATAGACATTGGAGTCCTCGGGCAACTTGCCGTAGGGCTCAAAAGCGTAGTAATAGTTCAGCTTCAAGCTCAACTTATCATTGAATGGAATAGTCAGACTCGGTCCAATTTGGTAGGACCTTGAGCCTTCATCTTCCTTGCTTAGGTAATGGTAGTTACGGCTATCCAAACCGACTCGCATAAATTCGATTGGATATGATAGCGAGCCATAGATGAACAGCACATCAAGACCAGCATAGTAGTAGAAGCTGTCAACCAGCATCCACTTACCGGACTTGGAAACCGAATCAACGCCCGCAAACCAACCGCGATCTTGCTCCTCGGCTTCAAAACCATAGCCAACAAACCCATCAACACTGAATTTATCGCTGAACTTATATCCCAAGCCCAACGAAGTATAGGGCGCATAACTTTTCATCAAGTTGATAAAGCACATGTTGCCCAGCAGGCTGAAATTATTTTCCAGACCCCTGCTGACATTAAGCGAGACTCCCATTTGCGGTTTGTCTTCAACCGCCTGAGCTTGTAATGAAACCAGTATGGCGATTGCCAAAAGCACAATTACCTTTTTCATCTTCGTTCTCCTTTGCCAGGAGAACCAAACTCCTGGCTGTTAAACGGTTAGAGTTAGAAACCCTTGCCGCTCAAACAGCCAAGCTAATAGGAATATGCAAAATTTTGTCAGGAAGTTTTTTGATTTTCAGAGTCGAGCCCTTGGGTTTAATAAATTCCCAAAGCCCCAGAGAATATATTTCAAGATTTCGTGATATCACAGCTGGCAATTCAAACCAGTGATTGTCGTGATCGCTTGGAAAATTATTAACTGGCCCATCTCGCACATTGCAGTCATGGCTAGAGATCATTTCAATTCTGGACTGTCCACCATAAAAGTGGTCATTCATTTTACTAGAACTCTTGGCGGCTAAAATAATCACTGGCTGTAATAGTACTCCAAGAAGCAGTGACAGATAGGCAACAGCCAGTGATTTTTTCACCAATCGCGGTGAAATCTCCAGCTCGCGTAATTCCCGTAGAGCTCTATTAAACTCTTTTATAGGCAACCGAGCCTGGGCATGCAAACGCTGGTCTTCAACTTCTGTAAGTTGATAAGCCAGTGCCTTGCCTTGCAAGTATCTGGCCTTCAGGCGCAGGTAGCGAATGTGTTCTGCTGTATCCTCATAATGCGGGTAAGCAAAGCAATACTTTGGCCATAGCACTAATCGCGTTATAAGTCTGATAGGACAAAGCAAAATTTCCTCTTTAAGAGACAAAAATCCCGGAAATGGTTCTTGCGAATTAACAAAACGCCCAAGTTCATGATGATGAAATTGAAAGCGCCTCATTGACTTATCGCGTTCAGCAAATCGTAACATATACATGAAGAGCCAAAAAAGCATGAATTTCAAATATACAATTGACAACCATTTTGCCGCTGCAATGAACAGAATTTTAGAATCAGGGGCATCTTTGGTTGAAACTGCCATACCGTTTCTGAGGTCAGCACGATCACGCACAGTAGTAATGAACTTATTATTTTCTTCATTTTCTAGGGTATTTTTTCTTGCAAATATCCCCTGACGATCGCGAAGCATTACCAATTCTTGAAGCGGACCGAAATGACAAGTAACATAGATATGATATTTATCCTCAATATCCATCAAGTCATTGTAGTCTCGGAAATAATCTTTAATTGTATAATTATCTCCTATTGCTTTTGCCCGCTTTAAGATTGCCTCGCTTTCTGCTTTGGCCTTTTGCTGACGATTTTTCCAGTCTTCAAATTTAGGACCGGAATATTCGGGCGGACGGTCATAGCTACTAAGTGTGCTGTTGTAGCTAACACCGGCAGGATCTTCGCGAAGAAAAATAAAAATATTCAATCCACCAAGCCAAATAAACAGGACTAATCCGGAAAAGATTTTCAAAATTAATCCGTAATTTTCAAACCATTCTTTTCTATCTTTCATTTTTTCCTCCGTTTTATTTAAGGTTAAATTTAATACCCTATTGTCAAAGTTCGATTCTTTATTGTAGCAAAAAATAAGGATTTTGTCAATAAAAGAGCCGGAGTCATTGGAACTCCGGCTGGCAGTTTGTTTGAGGTCACATATTTGTTTTCCTCAAAGGCTTTGACCCCATATTGGGGCACTTCGTCGCTACTTTGCCAGTCGCTTAACCTACTTTGGTCAAGAGATCTAGTCTCGAGGCCAAAAAACTGCCAAAAAATTACCCGATTTCAATCTTCCTCCTTTTTCGGCCAGTGGCACTAGCTTTCGCAACGTTTTAAATATGATGACATCTTAGCACTTTTATTAATTTTTGTCAAGATAGAGTTGTTATCGGCCTTGACTGCAATATATAAAATTTATTCTGGATAAATCCCCATTCGATATCGCATGGAAAACCATAGTGTTTTTCAATGTTCAAGCAAATTTTTGCCAACTCAGAGATCTGTCCGGCATTTAATTTTTGTTTGCCACGTTCGTTTTTTTCAATTTCAACCCAATGATTACCACCGCTAGGATCTTTTACAATTTTTTTCTCTTGTTCTGCAATATTTATATCAATAATCGTATAGTCGTCTTTATGAATCACATATAAGTCAGGTGTTATTTGACCTGAGACAATGGCTTCTCCTAAACCATAACCGGCTTCAATAATCATTTGATTTTTATCTTTTGTCACCGGGTGAACCGTAAAACAAATTCCTGAAACTTCGGATTGAATCATAGCCTGGATCACAACCGCCACTGACACTTTTGTTTGACGCATGCCTTTTTCCATGCGATAAACAATGGCTCGTGGCGTAAATAATGAAGCCCAGCACTTTTTCACATTGCCAAGCAAATGATTTTCGTCAGTGTTTAAATAACTTTCTAATTCCCCTGCCCATGATGCGGTTGAAGAATCTTCGGCTGTCGCTGAAGAACGTACGGCAACTAAATCCATATTTAATTTTTTAAATTCGTTTAAAATTTCTATCTCTAAGTCCTTAGGAAATTTAGCGTCATAAATTAAATCAAAAATTGTCTTTGAAGCATGATCTACTGAATCCACATTTTCATAATCAACCTTATTCAATTGTGCCTCAACTTCTTGCGTTAAATCGGTTTCAGCCAAAAATTGATCAAAAGCCTTGGCAGTAATGACAAAGCCCGGTGGAACCGAAATACCAAAACATGTCATCGCGCCCAGAGAAGCGCCCTTGCCGCCAGCCAGATGCGTATCATCCTTATTTAACTCTGAAAAATTTTTAATATATTCAGACATAACTTCCAACGACTTATTAACAATTTAAAACCCGCTAAGAAGCGGGTTTGAAATAATATATTAATTATTTTTTTTCTTTTTCCCCTTTTCTTCTTTTCTCTCTTTGGCAAATTCCACTAAGCTAGAAACGCTCTCTACTAGTAATTTGACATAGCTGGAAGTATGTTCTAGCTTTTCCTTGAAAGCCAACAAAACTGTTTCCACTAATTCAATTTTTTTGCGGACATCAGAGGCCAATTTTTTAAATTCCCGCAAAATCATGACTACATAATAAATGCCCCAGCAAACAAAAATCGTAAACCATAAACCGCAAAAAGATATCACGATGTATAAAATGTCACTTGAAGTATTGAGCATAAAATTATTTTAATTCTTCTGATATTAGTATATCACAAATAATGAAAAAACTCCCCATATTGCTATGGAGAGTTTTTCCGTATCATATTTATTATTTATTTATGATGGTATATGGGGTTAATGTTTCAAATGGTACATTCCAAATCGTCAGACCTCTATATTTTTGCCATAACTCTCTCAAAGTCTTGATATGCCATATTTTCATATCATTCTTAACTTCAAATATTTTATAGTCAGGTGTTCTAATAAGTGAGCCGACTGCCCAAACTTTAACGCCTAAGACCTGACCGCCATTTTCAGAACCCTGGTTTAGAGATTCGGAATTAGCAGGAGTAGCAGAACAAGATTGAGTTATCGCAGCTACCTGCTCATCAGTTATTTGGCAATTATATGGGACTAGGCTCAAAATATTTCTGGTTTGTGTGCCATCATTGCAGCTTGACCAATCACCATAATTTACTGATTCGCACCAAGTTGCACTGCCACCGTTTCCGCCAGTAAAGCCCTCGCCGCCCTTTGGAGGATTATTTACCGAGAAGGAATTTCCGCTCAAAGTTTTGGCGCCGATTTCATTACGCTCGTTAGTCAGCATAATAGAAATATTGGCTGGATCGACATTATAAATTGGCAAACTATTTAAATCATAAGAAAATTCATCCATACCTGTTCTACTCATCAAACCTTTTGTAAGAATGCCTCCGCTTATTGATAAGTATGCTTTATAATCAATGCCGATTACGTGTGAAAATTTAGCTACTATCTTTAAAGCGTCGCCATGTTGCACAACCGCTGTTGAATTATAGCTTAAACCATTATCTTTTGAATAAGTTACATTTGTTTCTGGATTACAATTGCCTCTTTCAGCATCTGTTACGGCTGGATTTAATTGATGTTGCCCAACCAATTGAGATGTCATTACCATGTCAGGGACGGCAATATCGCCATTGCCATCCAAATCTGCACTTAGATCAGCAGGCACGGCCCGAGTTAACATGGCTATTACTGAATTAAGATCATCAACAGTGATTTTGTCATCGCCAGTCACATCGCCCAAGGTGCAAATCGTGCTTGGATTAACAGTTATTGAGACAACGGCCGGATCGCTCCAGTCACCATTATTATCCTGAACACTAAATGTGAAACTGTCAGAGCCGACATAATTAAGTCTCGGAAGATAGATTACCGTTGCTGTTGCATTGCTGTCTGGAAACATGAAATCAACCAAAGTTCCGTGTGCGGGTTGCGTAACAATTTTAATATCATTAATATTTAATGGCCAAATAGGATAACCGCGTTTTGTTTTCGCTTGATCCGGGTCAGAACCTTTTAAAATAATCCTAACTCCAGTATTTTCTTTTACATTTACAGATTGTGGAGCTGCAATTGGCTTATCATTCACTTCTTTTGGCGCGACAATAACTGTCCTAGAAACAGTAGAGGTGTGAGCGGCCGAGTCAGTAACATAATAATCAACTGTATAGGTGCCGGCTACATGCGTCCAAACATTATTTTCTGTAATAATTTTTGAAGTAATATCTCCGTCTTTGTCATCACTAGCAGTTGCGCCCGCGTCAGTATAAGTGTCATCGACTGTTAAATTAACTGGATTAGAACCCAAGATGGTAATTACTGGCGGTAAATCTTGAATAATTATCTCAACTAATTTCTCGACTTCTGGCACTACTTCAGGAGTGTTTTCTGGCTGATTATTAATATCGGTATCTTGATTTGTATCAGGATTATCGGAAGGAGTGTCATTGTTATCAGATGCTGGCTGATCTATATTGCTGTCAGAATTATCAGCTGGCGGAGTAGTTGTGTCGTTTGATTCGTCAGTCACCTCAGTATCGCTATCTGAGTTTGAATCGCTATTTGCGTCACTATCAGGTGCAATAACGCTTCCAGAATCAGTATCAGTGGCGCTTATATCAGAGCCAGTGCTGGAATCAGAAGCTGAAGTAGAACTGGTATTGCCAATCGTATCTTCAGCCAGGGCTGTGTAAACTAAGCAAAAATTGGTAATAAAAATGGCCGCAATAAAAATATAAGCGACCTTCATTAATGAAGCCTTGTTTATAAGGCTAAAATACATGGATTTTTTCATAATAGATAAATTTAGTTTTTTAAAAAAGTTAGAATTTAATCTATTATCTTACACCATTTTTATAATTTTGTCAAGTAGCGCAAGAAAATTAGACTAAAATCAAAATAACCAATAAAGCAATAAATCCCATTGATGGAATGATTATTTTGTAATGTTGCTTTTTAAATTGCATGACTAGGTTCAAAAGTAATGAAAAAATTACCAAAGCAAGCAAAATTTTGTAATAAGCCGAGCTAATATCAAATAGCCACTTCACAGAATCACTGCGGCTTTGCTTGGCAAAAAAGTATTGGGATAACAAGGAAGATTTGACTGGCTTAATGTTTTGCCAATTAATATCAAAAGTTTTAGAATCGCCCAATTCATCAGAAATGGTGATATTGGGCAAAACAACCGGACTAAATAATTGCTCCCCTTTTTGTTCAGAAATTATCAGACTGCCACTCCATTTATTTTTTTCCATCTGATCTTGCGTTAAATTAATTGTGTAGCTGCTGAAATTTACCTTGGCATCAAGAACATTGTCGCTGGTATAGGCAGCTACTCTTATAATTTTTTGGCTTTTTCCTTGCGGTTCATCAAGCCAAATTTGAGTTTTTGTTAAATCAACTTCCAAGGGTTGAGGCGCGACAACCTTTTCGCCAAGCACTTGATTGCCAGTATTTTTATTTGAGGTAACTTTGATAGCAACATTTTTATTTGGCTTATCAGCTATTGATTTGACAATTACTGGAATAGAACTAACGCCAAAATATTCACCCACAAAAGTTGTGTCAAAATCTTTATATTTTCCAGAAACCATACCAACCCCGATTTCAGAAAAATCAGGATCAATCATATTGGCATAATGAGTTTTGCTTTTGGTCCAGGCATTTACAACTTCATCAGCACTACTAAAACCAATGGCTAAATTTTCACCGGCAGTGGCATAATTGTAGCCGACTTGTTTTAAAAAGTAATTCAAATCTTTGTGAGCCGGACTAATATGAGCAAAATATTGACCTATCAACATATCCTGCGCTTTATTCAAAGCCGCATTATCCAAAAGTATATTTTCTTTCAAAACATTTACTCCCGCATTTTTTCTTATCTCGTTTGTCAAAGCAATGACTTTTTTACTCTGCTCATTCAAAATATCAGGGGTTAAATAAGCGCTAATAGGTATGAAAAAAATTCCGACCAAAATCAGAATTTTAATAATGACTGCGCTTAAGGAATGAAAAAGTAATCTCTGGTGCTTTAAAATATGAGGATGATAATTATTCCCTGCATGAGAAATAAAAAGATTCTTCAGGTGCCAATTTATCTTTTTTATTTTTTTAACCATATATAATAATTATTAACTCATTATAACAAAAAAGAGCATAAATGTCAATGCTCTGCTCTTTTTTATTAATTATAATATTACCTTTTTCTTTTACTTAATGAACGCACTGCCCAGATCATGATTACGGCAATTACAGCCAAAACAATGGCAGCGATATTTAATGGATCAATCCCCTTTTTCTCTGTTCCAGTTTGCTTGACTGTTGACTGAAATTGAATTATTTTAGAAATATTTGCAACTTTGCCATATTCGCTGGTTGCCTGCACTTCAATTAAATTTGTGCCTTCAATTAAATTTACGGCAAAAGAAAAACTGCCGGTTGAGGGTTCGATGCCAGAAACAGTATTTTTTACATCAAGACTATTTAGCTTAACTGAAACTATTGCCTTGGGATCAGAAATTCTGCCGGAAAAAGTCGTTAAATTTGTATCTGATTTAATAATCTGATTATCAGAAATATAGACTTCGAAATGCGGAATTAATTTATATGCCCCAGGCTCATTAATTATAAATGATACTTCCGTACTTCCATCTATGATAAAAAATTTATAATTGCTCAGCTTTTCACTGCTTAAAGTAGTAATATCTTTTGCCACATCTGGATTAAAGACAAAAGGCACATCATAATAGGTAATTTCCAGCGGGACTTTGAAGTTATTATAAAGTGCTGCGTCAATACTGAAATTCAAATGTTCAAAAGTCATGTGCTCTGACAAATTTGTAATCAAGGTAACGGCTTGAGCACTGGAAAGATCGATTGTCCCTTTGAAAGTAACTCTTTCTTTGCCTAATAAATCCAAAGTGAAATCCGAAACTTTGGTCGGATCTTTTATGGCTGATAATTTTGTGGTTCTGGCGCCCTGCTGATAAAATAAATCATTAAGAATTACGCCATAAATACCTTGCGCGACATTTCCCTCGCTTGTAGCGCTGGGCGGTATTAATTCTTCTTCTGACTGCGCTTGCAGTGGCAGGAAAATATTAGTTGAAACATAGGCCAATGTGCGTTGAGGAAATAAGGAACTAAAGACGTTTATGAAACTTAGGCCAGTTTTTTCAGTGCTGTAAGAATTTTTTACGCTATTTATAGTAAAGACAATTTTTGTGCCAGCTTTTACTTCGGTTAAACTGTTAAAAAAATATTTAATGTCATCACAATTTGTTACGCAACTGGGGTTGGTTTTACCGACAACGCCATGACCGCCAGTTAAACCCGAGACTGTTAGTGTGGCATTGGCCAAGCTAGGCAATTGCCCGCCCAAAGAAATTTCAATGTAGCCGACTTTGGTGGTTTTAGGCATCTCAAAGCTGATGGTCCAGGATGCCAGTGCGCCTACATATCTTGGCTGAATATCAAGCCTGACATTATTAAGACTAGGAACCGCGTTGACATTAGTAGAAAACAAAAATAAACCAATCAATATTATGGGTA
>CAIXNZ010000041.1 GCA_903920975.1 Candidatus Falkowiibacteriota bacterium
AAGACCGAAATAAAGAACATGAACTCTTTTAAAATGATTGAAAAGGCATTGGAATATGAAATTAAGCGCCAAACCAAGGCTTGGTTAGAGGGCAATCCCCCGCAAATTTTAACTACACGCGGCTGGAATGATGCTAAAGGCATAACAGAAGAGCAGCGCACTAAAGAAGAAGCTCATGACTATCGCTATTTTCCAGAACCAGACATTCCGCCAATTCACTTTTTAATAAACCCGGAGACTACTTGCAGTCCAAAGGAAATTGCTATTAATGTCCAATGTTTAAAAGCAGAGCTGCCAGAACTTCCAGACGCCAAAAGAAAAAGATTTATCACCGAATATGATTTGACTCTTGAGGATGTCGAAATTCTAACTGAGGAAAAAGAAACAGCTAATTTTACAGAACAAGCATTCTCTGAATTAAGAGACTGGATGGAAAATATTGGCCATGCGCAAAATAATGATAATTTATGGGAAGAGAACAGGCCAAGGGTATTAAAAATGACTGGTAATTTATTGATAAATAATTTAATGCCTCTGCTAGTCAAATTAAATTTGTCTATAAAGCAAATAAAAATGACGCCTGAAAATTTTGCCGAATTAGTCACTCTGATTTTTGAGAAAAAAATTAATAATGCCACGGCCAGCCAAATGCTGGTTAAAATGGTGGAAACCGGCGCTGAACCCAAAGAATTGATTAAAACTGGCGATCTTACCCAAATTTCAGACACCAAAGAACTGGAAAAAATTATTAAGGAAGTTATTAAAGAAAATTCAAAGCCTGTCGAAGATTATAAAGCCGGTAAAGAAAAGGCTATGCAGTCACTTGTTGGCAAAACCATGGCCAAAACCAAGGGCAAGGCCAATGCTGAAATAGTGCAGGAATTACTTAAAAAAGCCTTAAAATAATTGACAAAATAGTGTATTTATGCTATAATTTAATATAAATAATAAACCTTATATTTATGAATTCATTTGAAAAACCTATGACTCCATTAAAACCTCAAAAAGAAGCTAAGCCTCGGGTTTTCCCAGGCGTAGAAGCTCCTGGGCTTGGCAGAGAAATAGAATTGGAATTGGACAAAGAACAGGCAAATTTTGAATTGCAAAGAGATGTTGTCAACGCCATGTCAGCTTTGAGTGGCTCACCGGAAAAATTAGCCAAGGCGTTTGCATTAATTGAAGCAAAATATGGACAAACATCAACAAAAATTGCACAAGAAATGCGTTCTCTAATGTTGGCCAGAATGACACCTGAAGAAAAGGAAAAATTTTTATCTGAACAAAGAAAAAGGCAATCATATAAAATTACAGAAAACGATTTGCCTACAGAAGATGAGCTCGCAGCAATGGGTGTAAAAACAATGTAATAAATAAAAAAAGCTGGGTGGTTTATTGCCATCCAGCTTTTATGTTTTAAGGCATTCTGCCGTCGGTTGTTCCAAGGGCTCTGGAATGCTGGCATCTAATTTATATCCAGCGATTCTGAAGACCTTCTCCTGATATTTTGTGCACCCTGGTGCGGGTATGGGACAGACCGTGATAGTTTGTGGTTGAAAATTTTCGGCAAGTGGAATAAATAATTGATTTTCGCGGACCTTATATGCTCTGTCTGCAAAATTTGATAAGGTCTTAAAATCATCGTCAAGCACAAACGCCATCTCCTCTCTGAAATAATCAATGGCACTTGCATCCTTGAAAATTATCGCCAAAAACATTTTTCCATTTTTTTCATAACAAATAACTTTTTCAATGGCTTCAAGGACAAGCCGATCATACTTTTCAGAGTCTTTTAAAGACCACTGTGTTCCGCTCACTTTTTTCACCTCCTTCCCCTTCGGGGTTTTCGTTCTTTTGATTGTTTATTTTTACACAAAAAATGTTCCCTGTCAATGCTCAATGACACAAAAAGTATTATTTGTCAAGGAACCATTTTTTGACTCTTTTTTCTATTTTTAACTGGTCATTTGACCAGATAATTTCTGAATCGCGCTTAAACCAAGTCATCTGACGCTTGGCATATTGGTTAATAGCAGTTTCCAATTGGCTTTCCATCACCTCTTTATTAACTATACTCCTTAAATACCGGGAAATAAAGCGATACTCCAAACCAAAATCATCAAGGTGTTGCCAGGAAACGCCGTTCTTATGTAAGTTTAAAACTTCCTTAATCATCCCCTGTTTTAGACGCACTAATAAGCGTTTGTGAATTCTCTTTTTTAATTCTGACTTACTTCGCTTAACACCAATTTTTAAAATATTGTATTTGGAAACTTTTTCTAGAGCCGGAACTGGTTTACCGGTTTTTAAAACAATTTCCAGAGAACGAATCAAACGCCTTCGATTATTCTTATCAATCACTAAAGCCCTGGCCGGATCGATTCTCTTTAATTTAATAAATAGTTCAGTATTACTAAATTTTTCTAATTTTGCTCTTAATTTCCAATCTGGTGCTACTGTTTTTGGCAGACCATATATTAAGGCATCAATATAAAATCCAGTACCCCCGCAAATAATTGGCAGTTTGCCCATTTTCTGAATTTTTTTTATTGCTCTTTGACCAAGCCTGGCATATTCAGCGGCACTAAATCGACTTTTAGGCGAAACAACATCTAAGAGATAATGTTTAATCCCTTGCATTTCCTTTTTTGTGACCTTGCCTGTTCCCAAGTCCATGCCTTTAAAAACTTGTCGTGAATCAGCCGAAATAATCTCGCCATTAAACTTTTTAGCAAGCTTAATAGACAAGCTGGTTTTACCGCTAGACGTAGGTCCGATAATCACTAAAATTTTATTATCTATACTTTTTGCCATAAAACAATTATAAATACTATTATGGTTTCAGTCAAAAGAAAAGAGCCCATTTTTAGTCTGGGCTCTCGAATTCGATTGCTCTTTTTTGCCAATAAAGTTCCTCTTTAAAACTTTTCCCGGCCAGAGGATTAACTGGCATTTTTTGCACTAGAAACGCTAGGACCACAATAAACATTGCGTAACATGGAACCGATACTCGCGGGCATAGCAGTAACATTAGTGCCAGAATGAAAAAAATGACATTTCTTATCTTCATCATCTCCCTCCAGTTTTTATTTTTGATTATAATAGCATAACATACTTAAATAATAGAATCAAGACCGAATCTGGACA
>CAIXNZ010000042.1 GCA_903920975.1 Candidatus Falkowiibacteriota bacterium
AAATAGGTTTTTTTGCTATAATATAGAAGTAAAAAATATGCAGATTTTAATGACAATTCCCTTGATTTTCGGCAAACCGCTCCATATTTGGCTGGGGTTAATATTAATGTTGCTTCTGGCTTGGCAGATCTATTCTGGCCATTATGCGAATTTAGGGAAAAAGAGTTTTTTAAACATCCACAAAATAAGCGCTGGCATTTTTATTTTAGTTGCCATAGTCCATATTTATTATGCTTTAGGGCTATGGTTTTTTCATTTTGCAATGAAATAATTAAATATTTATTATAAATTTATGAATAAAAGTTTATTAATCGGCATTATTATTTTGTTGGCTCTGATACTTATAATTGGCTTAGTCTATTATTTTGTTTTAATGCCTGCCAAATATTCCGTGCCAGTTGATACGTCTGCTGTAAATTTAAATTCGCCAGCTAGTTCGCTGCCAAGCAGCCAAGTGCCATCAGCAGGCACTACTGCGGTAAAAACTGTTAATGTCACAATCGCTAATTTTGTTTTTACGCCGGCAAATATCAGTATTAATGCCGGAGATACCGTGAAATGGACAAACGATGACCAAGTGCCGCACCAAATTTCAATGCTGGGTTTTACTAGTCAGATCTTGAATACTGGCGATAGTTATAGTTATACATTTACAACCGGTGGTATTTTTGATTATAAATGCAATATTCATCCATCAATGACTGGCAATGTCAATGTTAAGCCCTAAAATAATTTAAATTTATATTTCATATCCATGAATAAAAGTTTAATAATCGGCGTAATTATCTTATTGGTGCTTATAATTATTAGTGGTTTAATTTACATTTTTTTGCTCTCTAAGTATGTTGTACCGCTACAGAATGTAAATACGCAACCTCCAATGATAGGCGGTTGGGAGCCTTGGCCTAGTGATACGAGCAACCTAAGGCCAGTTCCTGCTGCCCCACAAACGTGGACAGTTAATATTAAAGATTTCGAGTCTGCATCGTATGGATTAGGTGCTAGAATAGGGGATACGGTTAAATGGATTAATAGTGATTCCGTTCCGCATCAAATAATAGGCGATGGTTTTAGTAGTCCAATTCTATATACTGGTGATAGTTATAGTTTTACTTTTAGAACCAGTGGCACTTTTAATTTCCATTGTGCCATACATCCTGCAAAGATAGGTACAATTTTAATTCGTCCAAAAAATTAAATATGAAAACCTGGAAATGTAATAATTGCGGTTTGGTCGTGACGGGTGATAAACCGCCAAAAAACTGTCCGCGTTGCGGAGCAGTTGGCGAAGAATTTGATAAAATGCCGGTGGTGGCCAGTTCTGAACGAGCCCACAAATTAAAACCAACTGATTACTTGATTATTAATGGCTCTCATCATCGCGCTCATAATACTCATTATTTTGCCGAAATTTTGGGAGAAGTTTTTAAAGAACAAAAAAAGTCCTATCAAATCATTGATTTAGCTGATTTCAGGATTGATATGTGCTGGCATTGTTACTCAATGTTCCAAGATTTATGCCATGATCCCTGCCAAAATCAGGATGATGATATGAAATATTTGTATACCTTATTAAAGCAATGTCAGGGTTTAATTATCTGTTCACCGATTAACTGGAATAATATGTCGGCTTGTTTAAAGCATTTTTTAGATCGCCTTACTTCAATCCAAAATATGTTTTTGGTTAATGGCACTACGCCCATGCTAGGAAAATATTGCGGCCTTGTTATTAACGGCCATGAGGACGGCGCTTATAAAACAGCTTTTGACATATTAATGTATTTACAGAATTTAGGCTGTGTTTTGGCGCCCTTTGGCATAACTTACACGACTCATGGCGCGCAATTTAGAACCGAGGAAGATAATAAATATTTTGTGGCTGATAAACGAACCAAAGAATTTGTGCGGGCTGTGGCAAATAATGTCATTAAATTTTCAGAAATTAAGTTTGATTACAAAAAAATAATTGCCAATTGTGAATAAATTATGGTCATAGACAATGAAGAAAATACAGAGCGCTGCAATTGTCCTAATTGCCCGAGTTATGATGCCTGCATGAAAGGCGATGTAGAATTGCTTTATTGCGGACGGGCAATGTCTGGCTGCGAAGTTCAGCCAAAAGGTTGTGTTTGCCCACCTTGCCCCGTTTATAAGGACAATAGCTTGTCAGACGCTTATTACTGTATCAACGGCAAAGCTTAGCGTCAGACAGATATTTTTGTTATAATAAGATTACTTTCTTTATTTTTTATTTACTAAAATATGCCCAAAATTATAGTTGAAGTTTCTGCCCGCCATTGCCATCTGAGCCAGAAAGATCTGGATAAATTATTTGGCAAAGGTTACAAGTTGACGATAATGAAAAAAATATCACAGCCAGGCCAATTTTCAGCTCAGGAAGAGATTAAAATTGTTGGCAGCAAGGGAGAAATGAAATTGCGCATTGTCGGACCAATTCGCGATAAGACTCAGGTGGAATTGCCGGTTACTGATTGTTATAGATTTTTAGGCATTGAACCGGTTTTACGCGTTTCAGGCGATATCAAGGGAACGCCAGGCGCACTTTTAGTTGGTCCTAAGGGAAAAGTTGAAATAAAAGAGGGTGTTATTGTGGCTCAGCGCCATTTGCATGTTTCTGATAAAGAAGCCAAAGATTTGGGCGTAAAAAATGGCGATTTGGTTTCAGTAAAAATTGGAGGAGTACGCGGATTAACTTTTGATAAAGTGATTGTCAGATCTGGCGAGGGACATAAAAAATCTTTTCAGATTGATACTGATGAGGGCAATGCTTGCGGTTGGCGTCCCGGTACTTACGGAGAATTAATCGTTTAATTACAAATATGGCAAAAACTACTTTAGCCGCCGTTAAAATTATAGTTAAGGGATATTTTAAATGGCTTAATGAAGAAAGAAATCAATTTAAAGCCAGTTCGACTGTAACTTTAATTAAAGATGGGTCAGTCAATATTTTAGTAGATTCTGGCAATCATGAAATTGAGAAAAAATTATTGACGGCTTTAAAAAAAGAGGGCTTAAAGCCATCAGATATTGATTATGTGATAATCACGCACCATCATGCTGATCATGTGGCCAATAACCATCTTTTCAGAAACGCGATTATGACTGATTGGCTGACTAGTTATAAGAAAGATAAGTTTGTAGTAGATTTTGACATTTTGTCCAAAAAGAAAAATATTATTTCACCCAATGTCTATATTATTCCCACGCCAGGCCACTCTGATGATGCTTGTAGTGTGATAGTAAATACGGCCAAAGGCGCGGTTGCAGTTAGTGGCGATTTATTTGTCACCAAACAAGTGGAAAAAAATATCTATGTCTCTGATCAAAAAGAGTATAAAAAGAACGCAAAAAAAGTTTTAGCCCTGGTTGACTATATTATTCCGGGGCACGGAGTAATTTTTAAAGTAAAATAATTTTTTATTATGGATGAGATAAACGTAGAAGATGAAGAAATTAAAACCCCAAAAGGTGTAAAATGGATATTGATTATTCCTTTTACACTTATTATTATCGCGGGTTTAGTATTATTATTTTTATATTATAGTGATATTTCTAAATCTGGAGATTTTTGTATTTTTAATTCCGATTGCATAGAAGTGAATTGTGGAAGTCAATGTTTTTGTAGGAATAAACATCATATTCTTAATTCATCAGAAGCGGACTGTGGCTCTGGAACTATTAAGTACCATTATTGTGGTTTTTCAGCATTACCGAGTCCCGAATATATTCCATGCAAATGCGTTTTAGGTAGATGTAGTAATTGATTAGATACATATTATGGAACAACAATATATTTTAATCATTAATGCTGGCAGTGCCACGCTAAAGTTTAAAATCTTTAGCTTTAGTGATGTAAAATTGGTAAAAGAGGGAATCGTGGAGCGCATTGGCTTAATGGGTTCATTTATAGAATTTGAAGGCAAAAAAGAATTTAATGAAGTGGAAAATCACGAGGAAGCTTTTAAATTAATTATTTCAAAAATTGGAGATTTAAAAGACAAGATTATCATGGTTGGCCATCGCGTGGTTCATGGCGGTGGAAAGTATAATGAGCCGATATTAATAAATAAAAGTATTTTGAAGAATTTGAAAAAGTTCAATATTTTGGCGCCGCTTCATAATCCAGTAAATATTAAATGCATTGCCGCCGCCCATAAATATTTACCAAATATACCCAATGTGGCTGTTTTTGATACTGCTTTTTACAAAACCCTGCCACCACATGCTTATATCTATGCCATACCTTTAAAATTTTACAAACAGCATAAAATCAGGCGCTATGGCTTTCATGGCATATCTCACCAATATGTGGCTCAGATGGCAGCCGAGAAATTAAAAAAGCCACTATCCCAATTAAATTTGATTACTTGTCATTTGGGTTCTGGTTGCAGTATTACGGCTATTAAAAAAGGACAAGCCATTGATACATCTTTGGGTTTCACGCCCCTAGAAGGCTTAGTTATGTCTACGAGATGCGGTACAATTGATCCGGCCATACCCCTGTACATGATTACGAGGTTAAAAATGAGCGCCGAAGAAGTTGACTCTTTATTAAACAAAAGATCAGGTCTTTTTGGCCTCTCTGGCTCAATGGATATGCGGGAAATTTTGGTGAAGGCAGGATATGTAGTGCCTGGTTTTAAATTAAAAAGCAAAGTAACTTTAAAAGAAAAAGAAATTGCTAAGTTGACATTAGAGATTTTTATCTATAATATTAAGAAATACATTGGCGCTTACAATACAATAATTGGCAAAGTGGATGCCTTGGTATTTACAGCTGGTATTGGCGAACGCAGTGCCATTATTCGCAAATTGATTTTACAGGATTTGCCCAAATTTAAAGTGCTGGTTATTTCAACGAATGAGGAATTATTAATCGCTCAGTCAGCAAAATTTTTAATAAATAAATAAGACTAAAATATTTATGCCAAAAAGATATTTGTTAGTATTTTTTCTCGCTCTGATTATCGGCGTTTTTTTATTAGGCAATTTTGCTCTAGCTCAAGACAATACTGCACAATGCACGGTTGGCAATAATGGCTGCTCTGCCAAGGGTTTACAATTAGCTACTCTATTAGAAAATAGAGGCTTAAGTTTTTCACTTATTGTGATCGCTGGTTTATTAGACGGTATTAATCCTTGTGCCATTGGCATGCTAATTTTGCTTTTAGGTTATTTAATGGTTTTTGCACATCAGCCCGAACGCATGGGTAAAATAGGCGCTGTTTATATTGTCACTATTTTTATAACCTATTTCTTAATTGGTTTAATTTTTTCTCAAATAGTATATCAGCTACTTTCTCAATCATGGTATCAGGAGGTCAGCCATATTATTAAATATATTATTATTGCCGCCATTTGGATTATTGCCTTAATCAACATTAAGGATTTTTTCTGGTATGGTAAAGGCATCACTTTAGGAGTTAGTAAGGGCGAGGTACCGATTTTAATGCGCTTGATTCAAAAAGTTGATATGCCAACGACAATTTTATTAGGTATGGCCGTGACTATATTTGAATTGCCTTGTTCATTGCCGTTGTATGTTGGCGCTATTTCACTTTTAACCCAAACATTTCATTTTGCGAAAACCGCTTTTTATCTTTTTATATATAATTTAATGTTTGTAATACCGCTGATTGTAGTTTATGCAATTTTATTAAAGACCAAACAT
>CAIXNZ010000043.1 GCA_903920975.1 Candidatus Falkowiibacteriota bacterium
CGGCAATTTTTGGATTCCTAAATAATTTTAAATTAAGCATAAATTAAAAATTTAATATTAAATTTTCTGCGGCTAAGCGCGGATTAATATTATAATTTAAATATTTTTTAAACTGATTAAGTTGGGCCAATAAATCAATGATGTGCGCGCTGGTAAATTTTTTATCCAACCCTTCCAACTCTTTTTTAAAATGCATGTTAATGACCAGGTCATCAAGATTATTTTTCATAACTAAAACATCCCTTAAAATGATTTGCCAGTTTTCCAGACTGTCTTTCAAATAGCCAGTTGATTCCAAATTGCTTTCGCTTTCTGAGAATAATTCATCCACAATTTTCATTTTGTCAACTAATTTCAGGTCAAAAACCATTAGCAAATCGTTCATCTTGGTTAAATATTCGGAAAAAATTTCTGGATTTTTATAATAATTAATGGCCAAGCCAACTTGACCATGTGCTAAGGCGGTCAAAATCTTGGCTTGTTCTCGTTTTTCTCCCAAATCAATTAAATGATGATAAATTTCTTTTTCAGCTACGGGATAAAACCTCAAGAGCTGACAGCGGGAAACAATAGTGGGCAAAAGCAGATTATAATCAGTGGTTATCAAAATTAAAATTGTTTTTGGCGCCGGCTCTTCCAATGTTTTCAAAAGCGCATTTTGCGCGCTCTCACTCATCTCTTCCGCATGCTCAATCACGGCAATTTTATAAGAATTTAAAAAAGAAGTTAAATTCAAAAATTTTGTCATTTCTCTTACTTGTTCCACGAGAATATTTTTATTATCCTCTTCCCTGTTTAAAAAATAAACATCGGGATGAATGCCTTTTTCCAATTGCGTGCAAAAAGCGCATTGACCGCAAGGGATGGCTTTGGCCTCCAGCTTATTTGTTTTATGATAGTCAGCGCACAAAATAGAGGCAATGAAATTTTTTGACAGCAAATCTTTGCCCAGATGTTCTTGGCCAGAAAATAAATAAGCATGCGCCAGCTTATTTTTATCCAAACTTTTTTGCAAAAATTGGCTGATTTTTTGATGGCCAGTAATGGGCCAGTTATAACTAGACATGGCTTAATTATAGCGAAAATACTAGGATTCGTAAAGTAAAAACCATAGCTTTTTCACTGGACTCTTTATGTAAATTTTATAGCAAGATCGTGATATTTACACCACTGGGGTCTGGGGCGTGAATTGAGCGCCGCCAACATTGCCCCGAAACTAACCATATGCACTAGCGGACTGAACGCCCCAGCAGTTTTTGTGGTACTTTTTGCTGTCAAAAAGTACCAAATATTTAGTACAAACTGCTATTAAGCAAGTTAAAAATTCTACGCTCTAAATAGTTCTATTACACCTCTATACCTAAATCGTTTTGGTAATAAAAAACCGGCTGATTACCGGTCTTTTTTATTTAAATTTATTGTGAACCTATAATTGACCTCTTGTAAAAATCCAGATTTTCCAAAGCCACGCCAGTTCCTTTGGCCACGCAAAAATATGCATCATCAGCAATGTAAGCAGGCACGCCAGTGGCACGGGAAATCAGCTGGTCAATATTGCGCAGTAAAGAAGTACCGCCGCTCATAATGATTCCCTTGTCAATCACATCGGCTGAAAGTTCTGGCGGAGTATTGTGTAAAACATCTTTAACAGTATCAATTATGCCTTCCAGACAAGATTCAATAGCCTCAACCACATCATTGGTTGTTAGGGTGATGGTGCGAGGCAAACCAGTGATCATGTCCCTGCCCCTAACTTCCATAGTCAATGGCTCTTCCATGGGCA
>CAIXNZ010000044.1 GCA_903920975.1 Candidatus Falkowiibacteriota bacterium
AAAACTTTATAAACTTTCAAACTTTATAAACTCTATTTATGAACAAAGATTTTCTAAAAATTAAAGACACATACAGCGAACTAGAAAAGCAGCTCCAAGACTCTGCCATACTTTCAGATACCCAAAAATATCAAAAAGCCAGTCAGGAATTTTCTGAAGTCAGGGAAATTAATGAAAAAGTTTTGCGCTTAGAAAAGGTTGAAAAACTAATTGCAGACACGCAGGAATCTTTACAGATCAAAGAACTAAAAGAAATGGCCAAAGAAGAAATTGAAAGATTAGAGACGGAAAAAAACATTTTAGAAACAGATATTAAAAATTATCTAAATCCAAAAGATCCTAATGATAAAAAAGATGCTATTATAGAAATCCGTGCTGGCGCTGGCGGTGATGAATCAGCACTTTTTGCGGCGGATCTTTTCAGGATGTACTCGCGCTATGCTGAAAGTAAAAAATGGAAAGTCTCTCTACTTTCTTCCAGTAGAATTGGCATTGGCGGATTTAAAGAAGTAATATTTGAAATAAAAGGCAAAAATGTTTATGGCACCATGAAATTTGAAAGCGGAGTGCATCGCGTTCAGCGCGTGCCTGAAACGGAAAAAAGCGGCCGCGTTCATACTTCCACTGCTTCCGTTGCTGTTTTACCGGTTGTGGAAGAGATTGATTTTAAAATTGATCCTAAAGATTTGCGCATTGATACTTTTTGCGCTGGCGGTCATGGCGGCCAAAGCGTTAATACCACTTATTCAGCCGTGAGAATTGTCCATATACCAACTGACACGGTTGTTCAGTGCCAAGACGAACGTTCGCAATTGCAAAACAGGGAAAAGGCCATGGAAATTATGCGCTCACGCTTAATGGCGTTAGAAGAAGAAAAAAGGATGAAAGAATTGGGTGCCGAAAGAAAAAGCCAAATCGGCTCGGCCATGCGCGCTGAAAAAATTAGAACTTATAATTTTCCTCAAGATAGAATCACTGATCATCGGGTCAATGAAAATTGGCACAATCTGCCAAAAATTCTTGAAGGCGATCTGGACCCGATCATAAACGTACTCAAAGAAAAACTACAATAATGACAAATAAGCAAATTCTCAAAGAATATTTGTCCAAACTTAAATATAAATCTTTAAGCCCTTTTTTAGACATTGAAATTTTGCTTTCTCAGGCTTTAAATAAACCAAAAGAATATCTTTACGAATATCCAGAAAAAAAATTATCAGCCAAGCAACTTTCTATCTTCAAAAAACTATTTAGCCGTAGGTTAAGGGGTGAGCCAATTGCTTATATTCTCGGCTACAAAGAATTTTACGATTTGAAATTCAAAGTCAATAAAAACGTACTCATTCCACGACCAGAAACTGAAATTCTAGTTGATGAAGTAATTACTTCCGTAAAAGCTCCAAGCTCCAAGCTCCAAGTTCCAAGCGTTGTCGATATCGGTACTGGCTCTGGGGCCATCATTATTTCTCTAGCTAAAAATCTTAAAGGCAATTTTTACGCCACTGATATTTCAGCCAAAGCTTTAGCTATTGCCCGCCAAAACGCAAGATTGAACAAGGTTACTGTAAAATTTTTCAAAGGCAATCTCCTTGAGCCGATAAGCTCCAAGCTCCTCGGCTCGGCCGAAGCTGGCCAAGCTCCAAGCTCCAAGCCGATCATCGTCGCCAATCTCCCCTATTTAACTTCTAAAGAACTTCAAAATTCAACTCTAAAATACGAACCAAAAATTGCTCTAAACGGTGGTCAAAATGGCTTAGAATATTTTTATGAGCTCTTTGACCAAATTAAAAAATTCGAAATTAAACCACTGGCTATCTTTTTAGAAATCGGCTGGAATCAGGCAGGTAAAATAAAACAAATGGCAAAAAAAGTTTTACCTAATTATAAAATCAAAGTCATAAAAGATCTCAGTGGTTTTGACAGAGTAATAAAAATTTTAAAATAATAAATTGGTTTTGGAACTGGAATTCAGACTTTAGTCTTTTAGCTAAAACTCTAAAGAGTAAATTCCGACATAGCAAAACCATTTTTTTATTTTTATAAAAAAAGTCCCTCCGATTTACGAAGGGACTTTAAGTTTTTTTCAATTTTCCGATCGGTGAAATTTCTGGATCGGACTTTTTATTTTCGGGCTCAGGAAAAAATATTTCCAGAGTCTTTTCAGATTTGCTTTGTTCGTCCAATTTTTTAATGATGATCTGAACAATGTAATCAAATCTCTTTTTCCTTCTGATAACTTCAGCTTCAGCGAATCTAACAAGATCGCCAACGCAAAATTTCTTACTTTCATCAATGTTAATTGTCAGAGGAATTGTCTCGTGCGTTTCTCCATCCAAGCTGTTTACATGGGCATAAATCTTGATTTCAAACATTAACTTTCTCACCTCCTTTTTTTCTTGATATTTTAATTTACTATAAATTGAAATTTTTGTCAATATTATTATACAAACTTAAAAGTAGCGTCAGAGCGCTACTTTTTTATATTAATATCTTAAAATATCTTCATTAGGCACTATTTCTATCCAGGTTGTACCACCATTAAGCTCTATTTCGTTATCTTTATCATCATAATATCTTGTCAAGGCAGTTGAATCTTCTTTTTTCCATTTACCTTCAATCATTTGTCCGTCTCGAAAGATCCGGGCCTTACCTTCTCCGATCGTAGTGATTCTTTTTCTGCCGATATCATCCAAGACAACTGTCTTATGCACCTCGATAATAATATTTTTAGCATAAATCTTTGCGCCGTCGCTCATTTTTTCAATTTCATTATTCTGATAGCGCTGATAATTATTTTCTTCACGGTTATATATCCACTTTGCCTGATAATAATCCTTTGTGTAATTGATAATAATGTCATTTGTTTGTTCGGGTCTCTTTTCTAGCGTTAAATCATCTTTATATTTCCATATTTGAAAGTCAAAAGTTTTTGTTAATTCTTTGCCTGCCAAAGCTTGGGTTATTTTTTCGGATGAGGTATAAACATTATGCGGAGCATATCTCCAGCTGTCGCGCCAAAAATACTCATCGTTAAAAAATTGATCTAAATTGAATAAATCATATTTTTTTATAAGTTGCAGCGCTTCTGGTGAACCGCCAACATGCATTAAAAGCGGCTGATATGGTTCTGCCCAATCCAGATAATAAGGCCTTATAGATCGTACGGGACCAATTTTTTCAATCTCATCATCATTAGCATAAAAAGCCAAAAAGCGCGGTATGGAAGATTCTGTTATAGCCTCAATAACTAAATTTGCCTTATCTAGTCCTGAAAGTGGCCAGGCTTCAAGATTATTTTCCACCATAATTCCTACTGGATATAAATTCACTTTTTCTTGCGCGTCAACTATTTTACCGTCAATCTTGCGACGCAGATTGCTAGTTTCTTCGCCAGTCTTATTAACATTCAAATTAAATAAATTGTCTGGCGTATTAATTTTATAATTCAAAATTTTTACCAAAGTGCAGCCAGCTAAAACTAATACAATAGCAAGCGAAATGGCGATATAAATTGTTTTTTTCATTTTTAAATTCATATGTATGCAAAATATGCCCCAAAATCTGGAGCATATTTTTGTATATTATTTGGTTTTTCCTTTTTCTGCTTTGGGAGCAGCTGCCGGTGCTTCCTTACCTGCAGGAACCTCCCCTTCTTTAGCTCCTTCTTCGGCCGCTGCTTCTTCACCGACTGTTTTAATTTCACTAACTGCGGCTGGTGCTACTTCAACTACTTCTTCCTTCGGCTCTGTAGCAATGACAATGATTTCATCGGCTGATTCCAACAATTCCACGTCTTTGGGCAGTTGCAGGTCTCGGATATGAATTCCATCAGCAAAATTCTTCAAAATAGACAGATCCACATTAACTTCGCCAATTTTTTCCAAAGTTTCGGGCAAGCACTTAATTTTAATATTATGATAGTTTGTAACCAAAATCGCGCCCAATTCCTTGACTGCTGGCGCTTCATTAATAAAGACCAGACGAATTTCAGTAGTGATCTTTTCGCCTTCTTTAATCTGATAAAAATCAATATGTATTATATTGTCTTTGATCGGATCTTTTTGAATATCATGAATTAAAACTTTAACCGGATTAGCTCCACCAGTATTTAAATCTAAAAGATGAGAATAGCCAGCTTTGGCAAAAAGTTTAGCAAATTCTTTGGCCTCAACCATTAAATTAATATTTTTAGTACCGTGACCGTATAAAACAGCGGGGATTTGTCCGCTTTTTCTTAGGCTTTTTGTTTGTTTACCAACTTTTTCGCGACTTAACGCTTTTAATGCATAATTTGCCATATTCTTAAATAAAAAATGAAATTAGGTTTATTAAATCTGTAAAATAATATTAAACAAATTTTCAAATTTTGTCAACTAAGTTGCCAATAATCATTGTTTCGGCCATAAAAATAACAGCGACAACTAATTTCAACGGCCCAAGCAAATAGCTTTAATTTCTGACATTAATTGATTCAATCAGGCCAACCATCATCAGGCAGGCAATTAATGAACTGCCTCCATAGCTGACAAAGGGCAAGGTAATACCGGTGATTGGCAATAGTCCTAAATTACCGCCGATATTAATAATTAATTGAGTAAAAAATAGAGCGCCAATCGAAATAATTAAATATAAAGCGAAATTATTCGTAACCTGTTTTGCCGTTCTAATTAAACGCCAAAAAACAATAGTCCAGAGTCCCAAAAGCCATAACACGCCAATCAGTCCCAATTCCTCAGCCAAGACTGCAAAAATAAAATCAGTCTGGCTTTCAGGCAAAAAGCGCAATTGACTTTGCGAACCCGCCGTCAGTCCTTTGCCGAAAACTTGTCCGGAACCGATAGCGATCATAGCCTGAGTAACATTATAGCCGCTACCTAAGGGATCAAGCGACGGATCTAAAAAAACCTTGATTCTTTCTTTTTGGTAAGGAATAAAAATAAAAAACCAAAGCATTAAACAAATGATAATGAAAATACTGCCCAGTAGCAGTAAATGACTTTTTTTAATGCCTGTTAGTAGGATAAGCACTAGCCAGACAATTAACAAAATTAAAGCTGACCCAAAATCCGGCTGCAAGACGACCAAAACCATAACCAAAATTACTCCCAGACCGCTCAAAATTAAATATTTAAATTGGCCGATGTATTTGGCCTTGTCCGAGAAAAACTTGCTTAAAAATATCAATAAAAATATTTTTACAAATTCAATTGGTTGAAAGGAAAAAAATCCCAGATTGAACCAGCCCGTTGTGCCTCTGATAGTTTTGCCAAAAAATAACACTGCCAATAACAAAATTATTCCCAAACCATATAAGGCCGTATTATATTTAATCAAAGCCCGATAATCAAGAAAAAGCGCAATAAAAAGTACTAAAAGCGCGCCAAAAATAAAAAAAGCTATTTGCTTTTTAAAATTTAAATAATTTTGGTCAACCTGACTGCCCAAGGCCACACTATAGATCAAGATCAGACCTAAAATTGCCAGAAGACAAATAGTAATATACAGAGCCCAATCAAATTTTTTTAAGGCGATGCTTATTCTGCCAAACTTCATAAGATAATAATTTTAGCCCCCGCTTAATACTTTAAAAAAACACTTGGCTCCAGGATATTGACCTCGGGAATAACCTGCACATTATCAATTCTTGGCAATTTTTGGAAAAAAGTGCTTTCCAGGCTTAACGTTTTGCCACTGAAAAAATTTCCTGAAGCCACCTGGTTTATAGCTACAACTTGATTACTATTATTAAGGAGTAAAATAAAAATAACATTATTATAATTAAAAGCACTTTGATTGGCGACATCAAAACTCACGCGATTAACTGATATTTTTTCTCCCACGCCTAATTCGGCTGAGGGAATAAATTTTACATTGCTTATATCAAATTTAAATCTATTCTGATTTAAAGTTAAAAAATTTATTTCTTTTGTCCATTTAATATTACTCAAAACTGCTTCGCTAGCCAGATTACCATTCTCTATGGCCAAATTAAATATCATTTTTTTCTCGGCGGGAAATATAAAACCGCTTTTTATGGGGGTTAATTTATCACCTATTTTGAATTGATAATTAAAAGTTGCCGTCCATTTAGGATTTGGATTATTTAAATCAGCCATAATATCAAAGCCCTGGCTGTTAGCTAATGTTCTTAAATTGCTTATTTGTAACGCAGCTGGTAATTTATTTTGCCTTAAAGCTGCCAGATCAGGATTAAGATTAATTAGGTTTGATAAAATAGCTTGATAATCCTTATCCCCTATTACTAAATTATTAATTACCAGATATAAATCAAATGAAATTAATCCCATGTTTAGAACAATAAGACTAACGACTAAAATATTTTTTAATAATAGTTTATGAGTGACAAACCAATAAGCCGCTGAAAGCTGTTTCTCATAAATTTGATCGCCATTAGGCATAAAAACAGGGTTAAATGATTAATTAACCTTAAAATATATATTTTTTTAGCTGTTTGGATTATACCATATTCTAACCCCTTTTTGAAAGAAATTACACTTGAGTATTGCTGGAAATAGTGCTATAATTAAAATAGCAAAAATGAATAAACTTTGTTCCAAAATTGGCTTAAAATGGGAACAAAAGTTTTTTTCTTTTAGATCCAATAACTATTTATTTTAAGATAAAATGGCAAAAGAAGTCAGAAAATCAAAAGTTAAAAAAGTCTCTGGCGGCGAATATACTGCCTCGCAAATTACAGTATTAGAGGGTCTTGAACCTGTGCGCAAAAGACCAGGCATGTATATTGGCAATACTGCCGAAGCTGGTTTGCATCACATGGTTTGGGAGGTTGTTGATAACTCCATTGATGAAGCCATGGCCGGTCATTGTACGGAAATAGTTGTCACTCTAACTTCAGATGGCATGGTTTCTGTTGAAGATAATGGCCGCGGTATTCCAGTGGAAATTCACAAGCAAACCAAAACTTCTGCTTTGGAAATTGTCTTAACCAAGCTGCATGCAGGCGGTAAATTTGGCGAAGGCGGCTATAAAGTTTCGGGCGGCTTGCATGGCGTCGGTGTTTCTGTTGTTAACGCCCTGTCTGAATACATGCGTGCTGAAGTTAAAAGATATGACAAATTATGGGTGCAAGAATACAGGCGCGGCAAACCTCAGGCCAAAGTTAAAGCCATTAAACCAGCTCGAGGAACTGGCACTAATATTTATTTCAAGCCAGATTCTGAAATTTTTACTACGCTGGAATTTAAGCCAAAATTAATTTTAGACCATTTAAGGCAGCAAACTTATTTAACCAAGGGCGTTAAGGTTATTTTCGCTGATGAACGAGACAAAAAAAATAAAATTTATTACACTTTTTATTTTGAAGGCGGAATTGCTTCTTATGTGAGATATTTAAACCACACCAAAGAACCGAAACATGACAATGTTTTTTATGTCCAAAAAGAATTAGAAGATGTACAAGTTGAGGTTGCTTTGCAATATGTCAATGAATACAACGAAACCACTTTATCTTTTGCCAATAATATATTTACCACTGAAGGTGGTATGCATTTGATGGGTTTTAAAACAGCATTAACCAGAACCTTAAATAGTTATGCACGCAATAAAAATATTTTAAAAGACAAAGATGATAACCTGACTGGCGATGATACTCTTGAAGGAATAACTGCCGTTATATCAATTAAATTAAAAAATGCTCAATTTGAGGGTCAGACCAAAGCTAAGTTGGGCAATGCTGAAGTTAAATCAATTGTTGATACAATCACTAGTGAATCCTTAGGAATTTTTCTTGAAGAGCATCCGCGCGATGCCGAAGCCATACTTGGTAAATGCTTATTGGCTGCCAAAGCCAGATTAGCTGCCAAAACCGCCCGCGACACAATTTTACGAAAAGGCGTTTTGGAAGGATTTACTTTACCCGGCAAACTCTCTGATTGCTCATCAAGAGATGCGACAATTTCAGAACTTTACATTGTTGAGGGTGATTCTGCCGGCGGTTCTGCTAAACAAGGCAGAGATAGAGAATTTCAAGCGATATTACCATTGCGCGGTAAAATTTTAAATGTTGAAAGAGCACGCCTTGATAAAATGTTGGCCAATAATGAAATAAAATCTTTGATTATTGCTTTGGGCACAAATATTGGCGAACAATTTAATATTGCTGATTTAAGATATCATAAAGTTGTCATTATGACTGATGCTGATGTTGACGGCGCACATATTAGAACACTTCTTTTAACCTTATTTTATCGCTATTTTCCAGATTTGATTAAAAACGGACATATTTTTATTGCTAAACCGCCGCTTTATCGCTTGGCCAAGGGCAAGGAAATCAAGTATGCCTATTCTGACGAGGAAAAAGAAAAAATTATTGCCGAACTTTCCAAATTAACTACTGAAGCTAAGGGCAAAAAAGCCAAGAAAGAAGAAGCGGTCGAAGTTGCCGAGGTTGAGGAAGGTGAAGCTGGCGAAGAAGCTGAAGAAACCGTCGCC
>CAIXNZ010000045.1 GCA_903920975.1 Candidatus Falkowiibacteriota bacterium
CTGTGGATATCTATTATTGACGACTTAATAAGAATTTTGTAAGCTATAATCAAGTAAATTTACAATTTAAAAAATTTCGCCAAATTACAGTGAAAGCTGTGACAAGGCAACAAATTGAATTTTATTGAAACTGATTTTTATTGAAGCTCTTGGGTTTTGTTGTTTTATCACAGTTTTTTGTTATAAAACACCGACCTGAGAGTTTAAAGGTCGGTTTTTTTATTTTAATAATTAACTACAAAATTTATGGAGAAAAATAACCCAAATAAAATCAAGATTGATTATGTGCCCATAGAAAAAATCAAGCCATCATCATATAACCCACGCAAGCTTTCTTCTACGCAAGAGGCGGAACTGACAAAAAGCATCCAAAAGTTTAATCTGGTTGATCCCTTTATTGTAAATCGCCATAAAGGCAGAGAATTTCAGCTTGTGGGGGGACATCAAAGATATAAAATCGCTCTAAAACTAGGATATAAAGAAGTTCCCGTTGTCTGGGTGGATTTAACTAAAGAAAAGGAGCTTGAGCTAAATTTAAGATTGAATGCTAATACTGGCTCTTGGGATTTTGAGATGCTCAAGGATTTTAATGTTGAACTTCTTATGGATGTCGGGTTCTCAGATATTGAGCTATCAAATATCTGGGACGATGCAATTGGTGTAGAAAATGATGATTTTGATATTGATAAAAACATCAAGATAGCGAAAACCACAAAAATAAAATCAGGAGATCTATTTAAACTTGGCAATCATTACCTGCTTTGTAATGATTCTACCGATATAAGCAATGTTAAAAAGCTGGTTGGCAAAAATAAAATTGACTGCATAAATAATGACATTTTGTATAATATAGGCCTGGATTATGACCTGGGCATCGGTGGCAAGAAGAATTACGGCGGTGATGTAAATGATAAAAAATCAGATCAGGAATACCGAGATTTTATTGTAAAACTAATTAATAACAGCTTGGCGGTAGCGCAAAAAGACGTTCATGTGTTTTTCTGGTGTGCTGAAAAATATATAGGAATGTTGCAAGAAACCTTCAAAGCTACGGGTATTAAAGAAAAACGAATTTGCCTTTGGATTAAAGACAATCAAAATCCAACGCCTCAAATTGCCTTTAACAAAGTAACAGAATTTTGCGTCTATGGAACAATTGGTAATCCATATTTATCAGAAAAAATAAAAAATCTAAATGAGATTCTAAATAAAGAAGTAGCGACTGGCAACAGATTGATAGATGATATTTTGGATTTATTTAATATTTGGCTGGTAAAAAGACTTCCTGCCAGTGAATATTTACATCCGACCAGCAAGCCCCCAGCATTATACGAAAAGTCATTGAGGCGATGCACAAAGCCAGGCGATGCAGTATTAGATTTATGTGCGGGTTCGGGTAGTCTGCTAATCGCCTGCGAACAACTTAAACGGAGAGCTTTCCTCTGTGAAATTTCTCCTATATTTACTCAATTAATAATCAATCGTTATGAAACACTCACAAACAACAAAGCCCAAAAACTTAATTAACTACGGCGATTTTTTCAAATTGGGTGATCACTATCTTTGTTGCGGTGATTGCCGAGACA
>CAIXNZ010000046.1 GCA_903920975.1 Candidatus Falkowiibacteriota bacterium
ATCGGCATATGCGATTGCCAACTTCGTGCTAGTCAATGTTTTAAATGCCACTAGTCAGTAGTAATTTAAAAGTTATTAAGGGTAGACAAATAGTCTACCCTTAATAGTTAAATGAGCATTATGATTAAAAAAAATATCTCTAATCTTATAAAAATTTTCGTAATATTTTTTTCTTTATTTGCGGCAAAAGCCGGCTTAGCCGAAGATTATGGTTTAAGCACTACTGCAAAAGAAGCTGGCTTTGGCGCACAACTAATGATAGGTGCCCCTCAATTTCTTGGTCGTATTGCAGGAGCTGCCCTTGCTATCGCCGGCTCACTATTCTTATTTTTAATGATCTATGGCGGAGTTTTAATTATGAGCGCTGCTGGTGATTCTAAGAGGGTTGACAAAGGTAAGGAAGTTATTAAATGGTCAATTATTGGCGCTATTATCTTGGGGGCTGCTTATGCTATAACAGCCTTAGTTTTTCAAGCAGTTAGCGGACAATAAATTTTAAACATGTCAAAAAAATATTTAAAAAAATTTTTAATATTAACAGTTATCATTGGCGTTTTTTTAATTGCCATATATTTTGTAAATGCTTACAGTCTGCAAAATCTTAATGAATTTACTCAGCAAACTCAGGCGGAGACGGGTCTGCAAAAAGCTGGGGCTGCAGAAGTAGTGGCAATGGTGATCAATATCTTTCTTGGCTTAGTCGGAATTTTATTTGTTATTTTAATAATTTATGGCGGTGTACAGTGGCTAATTTCTGCTGGCAGCCCGGATAAAATTGGTAAGGCTAAAAAAGTTATTATTTACGCAATTGTAGGAATAGCAATAGTTACCACTGCTTATACCATAACGTATTTCATCACTTCTGCTCTCGAACAATCACCTGCCGATACAACTCAAGAAGGAGGCGACTCCACTGAAGGAACAAAAACGTGTAGTCAGCTCAAAGAAGAGCTGGGCTATATCTCATACAGATGCGTACCCAAAGAAGAGGCTTGCGCAGATAATGAAATGAGTTTCAGCAGTACCTATAGTGACTGCGGAGAAGGCACCTGTTGTGTACAATACAAATAAAATAAAGTGTTATGTACAAAAATCCAAAAATCAAATTTGTAATTTTACTGGCTATAATTCTTTTTAATGTTTACATTACCCCTTGCCTAGCTTTAAAAATTCAAAATGCGGGAGATTATATCAATACTTCGGCGCAAGAAGCGGGTTTGGAAACCAATCTGACATTCGCTGATATAGCTGTCCGAATTGTACAAGCCGTACTGGGCATAGTGGGTATTGTTTTTTTTCTACTCATCATTTATGGCGGATACACTTGGATGACTGCGGAAGGCAATGATGAAAAAGTAGGCAAAGCAAAAAAAATAATAACTAGCGCTGTTATAGGCCTAGCCATAGTAACGGCTGCTTACTCAATTTCATATTTCATCGCTTCTCTTTTAGAAGTTACTCCGCCAACACCATAAATTATGCATAAAAAAATCATTATTTTAATAATTTTTATCAGCCTGAGCGCATTTTTACTGGGTTTTGAAGCCCAAGCTTCTAAATTTGGCGAAGGTCTGGCTAATACTGCCCAGCAGGTTGGATACACGACAGTAATAACGCCGGAACAATACGCGGTGGGAATTACTCAAACCGCCTTGACTTTGATTGGCATTATTTTTACAATTTTATTGATTTATGGCGGCTTTTTATATCTAACCTCCCAAGGAGAGGAAAAGAAAATTTCTGCTGGTAAAAAAACAATTACAGCGGCAATTGTCGGATTAATTATTATTATTTCGGGATATTCAATCACCTACTTTATCGCCAGAGAATTGGAACAACCTGGGGCTACCCCACCGCCTTTTACAGAAGCGTGTGCGGACCCAGAAAACAGGGACTATTATTCTTGCACCTGCTGTATGTATCGTAATAGCGGTGAAGCAGAATGTTGCGGACAGACTTGTTGCGCTACTAGCTGCGGCTGCCAACATCTAAATGATTAAATAAAATAATTATGAAGAAAAATATATATAAATTACTATTGGTACTATTTCTAATCTTTGCCTTTCTGCCAAATTTAACATCTGCAGTTGGCATTAGCGAATCTGTTAATAGTTTCGGGCAACACGTTTATGGCGGTACTTATACACCGCCCCAGCAAATTGCTTCTCTTCTCATCAGAACCGCTTTAACCTTTTTGGGAATAATCGCAGTAATTTTAATATTATATGGCGGATTTCTTTATATGACCGCTCATGGCAAAGAAGAAAATGTCAAAAAAGGAAAAGCTATTATCACTTATGCCGTAATCGGTCTGTTGATCATAATAGCTGCCTATGGCATTGCTACTCTTGTCTTTAATGTTATTCTCAATGCTGCCGGTGGTGGAGTTTATGGCGGAAATGGCTCTGGTTTAGGAGACACTGGCAGTCCATAAAAATTTTTATATAAAAGAAAGAGGCAATCATGCTTTTGCAGTGATTGCCTCTTTTATATTTGTTTTTTTCAGGGTGTGACTGTAGTGGTCCGGACAAAATCTGTCCATTCGTTGGCGATCTTGGAGTAGCCGTCACCTTTTTGAAGATTAATTCTCCACGTATAGGTGCGCGGTGTTTCTCCGACGGCTTTAACCGTGTGTTCATAGTCTCCGGGCAGTAGGGCCAACCGCTTAAATCCTTTGGCTGCTATTGTCAGCGTTTGGACAGTTTCTTTGGTGCCAGCTTTTCTGATCTCGATTTGCACGGATTTGTTTGTCTCATTTTCCCAGATGCCTTTTTGCAGCAGATCGGCCATGCCCTTGCCCTGCGTAGGCATATAGGTACAGCTGCCGTTTTCGTTACAAGAAATGTAAGAATCCTTGTTCTTGTCCACCAGCTTACCGAAATACCCCATATAATCGCTCTGGGGATCGGTCGCTGTTTTGACGGCACGGGTGTCTATGGTGGCCTTCATTTCCAAACCTGGCCTTTTGACCGTAACACAAGATGCGACCATCAAACCGACAAAAATCAAAACCAATAATTTCTTCATTTTATTCCTCCTGGATTTTGAATATTTTCAAATAACACAAAAACGCCTATATTGAATTATTGTCTAATTGTAGCATATTTTAACAATTTTGTCAATAGATAACCTTTAACTTCTAGTATTAATAGTATAAAATATAATCATTATGATTAATTATTTCAAAACCCTGAATTGGCAAAAATTGTCTAAAATTACATTAATTTTAATGGTGATTTATTTTATTTTTATCTTTGGCATATGTCTTTTTAAATATTATACCTATTCCTACAATGGGCTGGATTTAGCTATCTTTAGCCAGGTATTTTATAATTCCTCAATCGGGAAATTTTTTAATTTTACAATTCACCCCACCTCCTATCTAGGCGACCATTTTAAGCCAATGATTTTATTATTAGTGCCTTTTTATTCTCTCTATAAATCGCCAATTACACTACTGCTTATCCAAACTCTTTTCCTGGCCCTGGCCAGCATTCCCTTATTATTAATATGCAAAAAGCATATAACCCCGCTGCAATCATTATTGGTGATTTTGCTATATTTATTTAACCCAGTGACATTGAACATCAACTTGTTTGAATTCCACATGCTGCCCTTGGCTATTTTTTTTATATTCTGGGCATATTATTTTTATGACCAAAATAAATTTAAAGCCTTTCTGGCCTTTATTTTTCTAAGCCTAATTATTCGTGAAGATATTCCCTTGATCATCTTCATGTTCGGTATTATTGCCTTTATTGATAGGAGGAAACTCAAATGGATTTTATCGCCAATTATTATTTCAATGTTATATTTCTTTATTGCTTTAAAAGTGATCGCCCACTTTTCAGCGTCAGCTTCTTATAAATTCTTGATCTATTATGCGTGGCTCGGCAATACTCCGCTGGAAATGGTAAAAAATTTCTTTATAAAATTTCCGGAAATATTACAACATTTAATTATCATCACAAATCTAGAATTTGTCTTGGGATTTTTTATGGTATTTATGTTCATCCCTATTTTCCGCCCCAAGAATCTATTATTATGTTTTGGTTATTTTTTAGGGATAATTTTGGGTCTGAAATCGGGCGATATAATTTTAAAAACTCATTACGGCAGTGTATTCGTGGTTGCTTTTTGTCTAGCTACTATTTTTTCTATCAAAGCTTTATCTTCAAATAGAAAATTTATCAATTTTTACACTAAAAATAATGATGTTTTACTTGTCGCCCTCATTACTGCAATTATTTATATTTTTTTAGCTCTTGGCCCTTTTCTGCCTTTAATCAAAATTGTTGCCACGACAAATTATAATGAAGTTAAAATAAAAAATGAATTCGCCGGGCAAATACCTGCTCAAGCCTCGCTAATAACGGGCTATGATTTTATTACCAACTTATCAACTCGGAAAAAACTATATTCGTTAAACTATGTTTTTTTGGGTCGCCAACAGTATAATGCCGGGGAGTATATTGTGCCCGATGACACCCAATTTTTATTAATAAACTTTGATGATATTGTGGGCTTTCATCTGCAATATGAAAAAACAGCCAATGCTTATTATTATTTAGGCGATGATAACTTGAGAAAATTATTAACAGATAAAAATTTTCATCTTAAAATAGTAAAAGACAATATAGCTTTATGGCAAAAAGACTTTACTGGTCCCGAGCCAGTGCTCTATAAAATATATGAAAATGATA
>CAIXNZ010000047.1 GCA_903920975.1 Candidatus Falkowiibacteriota bacterium
AACTACGGAAAGCCCGATTATATTCTCAAATTCGACAACGATTGCGAAATATTGACGGATGATATTTTGGTAAAAATGGTTGACTTTATGATTAAGGCGAACGACAAATGCATACTTGCGCCGACTGATAAGAACCTGGACCCGAATTACGAACCGAAAATAAATGAATCAACCAAGAATCTATGCGGAGAGAATGTCAGAATCACGACTCATCTTGGCGGGATGTTTTGCCTCATTCCGCGCCTGGCCATGGAAAAGCTGATTGAAGCCGGCGGTATTGAAAAGGATGTTAACAGAGGCCATTTTTGGATAAAGCAGGGTTTTAAATGCGTGTATCTCAAGGATCTGTTTGTCAGGCACATGGGCTTTCATTCTAACTTAGATAATTATAAATTTTAAATCTATGCAAAAACAAATTTTAAAAAATCTTTACGTGGCGTCTGATTTCACGAGAAAGATGCGGCCAGCTCCGAAGTTCATTCCGAATTTCATTTGGCAAATTTATCTGAAAATAAAAAGAGCGATTCCCGATTTGAAAATATATTTAGTGGGCATATTGCCGCTTGAGGTTGAATGGGAAGACGGCAAAAAAGAGAAAATCAAACTGCTGTCTCCCGCCAAAATCGAGTATTCGCCTTATTTGAACCATATTTTCTCAAAGGCCAAAAGATTGGTAGAATTATACAAAGACCATCCGACTTTGAACGAGGACGAATCGTTTGGCGAATTGATAACCAAAATGCTCGCAAGATTCGAAAGGCAGATATTAAAAATTAATCAAGATAAAATGCTGAGGGGGAAGAAAGTCAAAGAAGTCAAAATTTATGAAAGTAATTCAAGTCCCGATCAGCAAGCTGAAGCCAAGCCAGTACAACCCGAGAAAGTGGGAACCGAAGGCAATAAGTGATTTAAAAGAGAGCATTAAGCGGTTCGGGCTCGTAGATCCTATACTTGCCAATTCGGCGCCCAAAAGGGCAAACATCGTCATTGGCGGGCATTTCCGCCTCAAGGTCGCAAAGGATTTAGGGTTTAAAGAGGTGCCAGTGGTTTATATCAGCATACCGGACATTAAAAAAGAGCAGGAGCTGAACATGCGCTTAAACAAGAATACTGGCGCCTGGGATTTTGACCTTTTAAAAAAGTTTGACGAGGATTTTTTGGCGGATATAGGATTTGAGAATTTCGAGCTGGATAAGATTTTTGACGAGACGGTTGATGAGGACGATTTCGATGTTGAAGCGGAAGCCAAGAAAATAAAAAAGCCCGATGTTAAAAAAGGCGATTTGTATAAACTGGGCGAACATTATTTGTTATGCGGAGACAGCACGAAAGAAGAAGACATCGCAAAACTGATGAATGGCGAATTGGCGGACATGATTTTTACTGATCCGCCATACAACGTCAATTATTCCTATCACAGCGATAAGTATAAAGGGCAGGTGATGTTCAATGACAATCTATCTGATGACGATTTTTACAAATTCCTGCTGGGCGCGTTCAATAACATCAACAAGTTCAGCAAACTTAAAATGGCCTGGTATATTTTCTGCGGATATTCAACAGAGCCGATTTTCAGGAAAGCGATTGAGGCAGCCGAGCTTTATTTTCAACAGCAGATTATCTGGGTTAAGGAACATTTTGTCTTGGCGAGAGGTCAGTCATATCATCGAGGTTATGAGCCGATACTTTTTGGCAAAAAGAAAAAGGGCACGGCTTACAGAAACAAGTCAATGACCAAGGCAAGCGATGTACTGGATTTAGATTTTGAGCATTTCACGGACCGCCTTGATGTTTGGTATTTAAAGCGAGATAAGACCAATGAGTATAAGCACCCGACTCAAAAGCCCGTGAGAGTGGCCGAGAGAGCAATAAAAATGTCCAGTCATCGCAACGATATTGTCTTAGACCTGTTTGGCGGAGGGGGCGCGACATTGATTGCTTGCGAGCAACTGAATCGCAGGTGCAGGATGTGCGAGTTAGACCCAGTGTATGCGTAGGTCATAAAGCAACGCTGGGAAACTTTTACTAAACTTAAAACTAAAAAATTATGAAATGTACAGAATGTAGATTTTATGAAAATACTTGTTGTCATAGATATCCCCCGCAATCAAGTGCTTTTACTAACGGTAGAAGTGGGGAAGTAGAATCATCTTTTTTCTTTCCTGACGTGAGTGAACACATGTGGTGTGGTGAATTTGAATCTAAATTAAAGAGAAGGATTACTTTGCCACCGCCAAGAGATGGTGAGGTGGTAATGAAAGGAGGTTAATTATGGCAAAAAATAAGACCAACAAATCCAACAGGGTAGAACGTAGAGTCAAGAAAGATAAGAAAGAGTTTTTGGCTATTTTTCGTGAACATTTAGCTACGGTAACTATATCCTGTAAGATGATGAAAATGAATAGGTCGACATTTTATGATTGGCTTAAAAATGACAAAGCTTTTGAAAAGAAAGTTGAGGAAATACGGAAAGAGCAAAACTTAATAGTTGAGGATATTTTAAAAAAAACAATTATCATGAAAGAGTATTTTCCTGCCGTTAGATTTTTTCTTGAATCAAACCATCCTAATTATAAGCCAAAAAAAGAAGTTGAGCTTACCAATCCCGAGGGCAGAGTTTTTAAAATGGAAATAACAACGAAAGAAAATGATAAAAATAAAATGGGAACAGACACAAAAACAAAATGAGGCTTGGCAATTTTTAATTGATAAAACTACCGAGCAATTAATATTTGGCGGCGGAGCTGGCGGAGCAAAAAGTTTTTTAGGTTGCGCTTGGCTTATCTGTATGTGCGGACAATATCCAAACACTCGTTGGCTGATGGGCAGAAGCAAGCTAAAAAATTTAAAACAAACAACGCTTGTCACATTTTTTGAAATCTGCTCAAAGTGGGGAATTAAAGAGGGCATTGATTACAAATACAATTCAATCGAGGGCGAGATAACTTGGGCGAATGGAAGTATTATTTTATTAAAGGATTTATTCGCTTATCCGTCAGACCCGAATTTCGACAGTTTAGGTTCTTTGGAAATTACGGGAGCGTTTATTGATGAGGTTAATCAGATTAGTTTCAAGGCATTCGATACTGTTAACGCAAGAAGAAGATATAAACTCGATGAATATGGTTTGATTCCAAAAACTTTAGGCACGTGTAATCCGTCAAAGAAATGGGTTTACTCTGAATTCTACAAGCCGTTTGTTGAGAATCGATTAGAGGTTTATAAAAAGTTCGTGCCGGCATTGGCTAAAGACAATCCGTTTATTTCAAAACATTATATTGAAACTTTACAGAAGATAAAAGACAAGGCAACAAGAGAGCGTCTTTTAAACGGCAACTGGGAATATGACGATGATCCGTCTTGCCTGCTGGCGTTTGATGTCATCAATGATTTGTTTACCAATCACGCCGAGAAATCAAAAGAGAAATATATCATCGGCGATGTGGCCAGAAAAGGCAGGGACAGAATGGTCATCAGTTATTGGGAGGGATTGCAGATGAAAGAAATTCACGTCTTGGATTACGAAACTAAAAAGGACACGGCAAAATCTTCAAAATGGATTTTAGATTATGCCAAAAGAAAACAGGTTAGGTTGTCTTGTGTTTTACTTGATGAAGATGGAGTGGGCGGCGGCGTGGTTGATCAGGTGGGTTGTAAGGGTTTTATAAACAACGCTTCGCCGATACAGCCCGAAGAAGCAAAAGAAGATTCGACTAAAAAAGTTAATTACGCAAATTTAAAAACACAATGCGCTTACAGATTTTCTCAACTGGCTGAGGAAGGCAAAATCGGCATTGACGATATTGGCGATTCAGAAATCAAAGAATTAATGGTTGAGGATTTAGAGCAGTTGAAACAAAAGGACGCTGATAAAGACGGCAAGATTAGTTTGGTAGGCAAAGACCAAGTCAAGGAAGCAATAGGCAGGTCGCCTGATTTCGGTGACACTTTGA
>CAIXNZ010000048.1 GCA_903920975.1 Candidatus Falkowiibacteriota bacterium
AGCTAATCGCAGTGCTAATTTAGGAGATTGCGCACATCCTTGCCGCTGGTCATATAAGCTTCACCTGGAAGAGGAGACGCGTCTAGGCGAATTTATGCCTATTGAAGAGGATCAAAATGGCACTTATATTTTGAGTTCCAAAGATATTTGCATGATCAAATATTTGAAGGAAATGAAAAAGGCGGGCATAACGCATTTAAAAATTGAGGGTAGGACTAAAAGTATTGCTTATTTAGCTAATGTAGTTAAAATTTATAGACAGGCGGTTGATAATATGGGCAATAAAGCAATGATTGATAAGTTATTTAAGGAATTGCAGAAAATTTCCAATAGAGATTTTACGACAGGTTTTTATTTTAAGAATGAAAAATTCAAAATGCAAAATTACAAACAAACGCATTTTCGTTCTGAATTGGAATTTTGCGGCGAGGTTTTAGAAAACAAAAAATTAGATAAGAAAACCTGGCAAGTAAAAATCAAAGTTCATAATGTGATTAAAGCCGGCGAGCCGATAGAATTCATTAGACCATTGCAAGATAATTTTACTGCCACAATTAATGAAATATATGATTTGGATAAAAAAAATTATGTTACTCAAGCACATGGCGGGCAAAATAAGATGATAAATATTAAGGTTAATAAAGAAATTCCTGTTATGAGTATATTAAGGAATAAAAAATAAACCTCAATCGCTTATTGGCCTGCACTGAGCGAGGCTCAGCACTTTATATATTTAGTTCGGCTATGCTCACTATAAACTTTAGTCACTGTTCTGAGTTCATCGAAGGATCAGTATGACAGTGCTGGGCCGAGTCGAAGTGTGGACAAAATAAGGCGATATTGGTTAAACTTAATAAAGAGACACCAGCAATGACAATATTAAGAAAAAAGATATGATTTCCTATTTAAGAGGTAAAATTCAATATATCGGAGGTAATTTTATTGAAGTTAATGTTAATGACATTGGCTACAAGATTTTTGTTACTGCTAATATTTTAAACAAGGCCAAGGTAGGGCAGGTGATTGAAGTTTTTGCTTATCAGAATGTCAGGGAAGACGCACTGGAGCTTTTTGGCTTTGCCAGCCGCGAGGAGCAAGGTATGTTTGAAAAATTAATATCTGTCTCGGGTATTGGGCCAAAGACGGCGTTGAACGCATTATCAGTGGCCAAGATTGACGAGATTGAATCAGCTATTATTTCCGGTGATGCTTCGGTTTTGACTAAGATTTCTGGCATTGGCAAAAAGACAGCCGAGAGAATAGTTTTGGAATTGAAAAATAAATATAAGGGTTTATCAGAAGTTAGCGGCAAGATAATTCAGACTGAAGACGGGGATGTTTTCGATGCTTTAGTGGGTTTGGGCTATTCAATGGACCAGGCCAGAAATGTTTTAAGGCAGATTGATAAAAACATTAAGGGTACGGAAAAGAAAATAAAAGCTTGTCTGCAGCTTCTGAGTAAAAAATATTAAAATGAATTTTAAAGAAGTCACAAATAAAGAAGAGTGGGATGAGAAAATTGGGGCGTTTAAAATGGCCCAATTTTTGCAATCATGGGAATGGGGCGAATTTCAAAAAAGATTAAACAGAAAAATTTGGCGACTTGATTTTAATGGCGTTTATATACTGGCTATTAAAATGTCCTTGCCGCTGGGTAAAAGTTACCTGTATATTCCCAGAATTAATTTTGAACTTAACCTAGATATTATTAATCAATTAAAACAACTTGGCAGGGAAGAAAATTGCATTTTTATTAAAATTGAGCCGGTGAATCAGGATTTGGGCAAGTTAGATTTCGTCAGAGTTAAAAATATTCAG
>CAIXNZ010000049.1 GCA_903920975.1 Candidatus Falkowiibacteriota bacterium
AAACTCTCAACCTAATTTGTAAAAAATCAAAATCCCCGCGACAAATGTTGCGGGGATTTTCTTTTTTATTAAGAATCTATTTATTCTCCAATTCAATCTGTATTCCGCCGATCCAACCCGCCACTAGGTTATAAACAAATGCGCCGATAGCTCCGCCAATAAAACCGCCAATGCCATACATAATTGGCATTAAAATAATAGCTCCTAAACCACCGCCAATCATCATGCCCATGCCTTCTCTGCCCCCAACAAAAGAGGAAGCAACAGCGCCAAATAAAGCAAAAATGACTCCTAAGACAAGACCAATAACAGCGCCGATTAAACCTTCTACCTTAGCTGCTGACATGACATCGATTTTTTTAATTTTTGTCATAGTTTTATGAGTTAATTAAGACCCATCTTAATTATACTTTAATATAGAAAAAGCCGCCACAATTGTGACGGCTTTATTTTTACTTTTCAGGAGCATCTTCTCCATCTCCAAGTGGCATGGCTTCTTCTTCTGGAATCTCATCTTGATAATAGAATTCCACATCTTCACTTTTTTCACTGAAATTAATAGGTGGCGCCATGACTTGAACCATATCGCCTTCTTGCTTAGACGCATTTGCCTCTTGTTCAGAATCGAAGGGGGTTTTTACTCCCCGCCCAATTAGGCAAAAGCGCTTGATAAAGGGATTGTCATCGGCATGCACACAGAAAATTATTTCTTTTTCTTCCTGGCCATGAGCAATTGCCTTTTCCCACCTTCCTTTGTCCTTAAACATAATCACATAAGTATAATCTGCCATCTTTCCTCCTTTTACGTTCTTGGGCCAATAATTTTCTTTCTTTTTCTCATCTTTTTAGTGCCATCAACCCAGAGATAATGCGCTTCGCAATCCTTTGTCATCGAATACACCCGAAACTTGGCAGTCAATTTGGCAATTTCCTTTCTTACAAAAGGATGCTCTATGAATTGTGTTGCTATGAGTTTTGGCTGTTTTAAAGTTTTGAAAGGTACACGCTTTGCCATATTCCCCTCCTTTTTTTATTCACCCCAAATTTGCAAAAATTCTCCATCAGTAGTCAAAGCAAATTTTTCCAGAGCACCTGTCAATTCTTCAATATCTGCTTGGGTAAAGGGATTTTCTACCCAGCGCACTGCCACTAAGCCTGGCTTTTTCAACTTCTCAAAACTAACTTTAATCGCCATTTTTACCCTCCTTTTAATTTATCTCTCTATTTTATAAATTAATGGCAAAAAGTCAAGGAAAAATCCATTTGTCAGGGATAAAAATTTATCATATAATTAAAGAAGGGTTTCGCCCTCTTATTTTTTTAATCAAGGCCAATGTTTTTAGAGAAACTAGAAATTCAAGGTTTCAAATCCTTTGCCACCAAGGTTAGTTTAGAATTTCCCAAAAAAGCCAATAGCAATAAGGGGATAACTGCCGTGGTCGGGCCAAATGGTTCTGGCAAATCTAACACGGCAGATGCCATTCGCTGGGCCTTGGGAGAGCAGAGTATTAAAATGCTGCGCGGCAAAAAAAGCGAGGATGTAATTTTTACTGGCTCTGATAAAAAAGCGCGCATGGGCTTTGCCGAGGTTTCTTTATTTTTAAATAACCGCGATAAATCAGCTGACATTGATTATGAAGAATTAATTATCACCCGTCGTGTTTATCGCAGCGGTGAAAGTGAATATTTGATAAATAATAATAAAGCGCGCTTAGCAGACATCCAAATACTTTTAGCCAAAGCCAACTTCGGACAAAGAAGCTATGCCATCATTGGCCAGGGCATGGCTGATTCGGTTTTGTCCGCTTCTTTGCAGGAAAGAAAAGAACTTTTTGACGAAGCTGTGGGTGTGCGCCAATTCCAAATTAAAAGAGAACAAGCGCTGAATAAATTCAAAGCCGCCAAAGATAATCTGGCCCAAACTGCCTTAACCTTGGCTGAAATTGAACCGCGCTTAAAATCTTTGACTCGGCAGGTGAAAAAACTGGAAAAGCGCGATGAATTTGAAAAAGAACTTAAAGTTTTACAGTTAGATTACTTTTCTCAGATTTGGCAACGGCTGGAAAAGAACCAAAAAGAAATTGAAAAACAAAAAAGTGGTTTGGAAAAAACTGGCCAGGCTTTGCAAAAAGAAATCGAAGGTATTGAAAATAAAATAAATGAATTTTCCACTGAAAGTTCGCGCCAAGTGCTTTTTGAAAAAATCCAAAATGAATATAATAATTTGATCCAGCAAAAAAATAATTTGCTGCGCGACCAAGCAGTTTTAAGGGCTAAGCTGGATGTAGAATTTGAAAAACAGGGACAAGGCAATCTTGTCTGGCTTAATAAAAGACTCGAAGAAATAGACAATCAAATTACTAATTACAACCAGCAAATTTCTGAAATTGCCGATTTAATAAAAAAAGAAGAAACTAATTTAAAAAACAGACAAAGTAATTTTGAGTCAATAAATAAGCGATTGGAAAATGTCAGGCAAGAATTAAACCAGCTCAAGGGTTCAAATCAATTGCCCTTTGAAGAAGAAAAAGAGTTGCAGGAAATTTTTGACTTACAACAAGATCTAGTGGCCAACCTTTTAAAGGTTGAGAGTATCGATGAACTTAAGGAATTAAAAAATCAAGCGCGCGAAGTTTCACAAAAACTATCAGTTTACTTGGAAAAGTTAAAAAATGCCAAAAAGCAGGGCACGGAAAATCTTATTAATCTGCAAAACCAATTGGAAATGCTAACAAAGGAAAAAAATGATTTAAGTCTGGAAATTTCTCAATTCCAATTGAACCTCAAGATAAAAAATGAAAAAATCACCTCGTTAAATCAGGAGATCGATAAATTAAATACTGAAAAAACAAAAATTAATCAAGAAATATCGCTTACTCAAATTAAAAAAGACAAAAATGAATTTACGGTACAGGTGGAAAAACAATTAAATGAATTTGCTATTAAAATTATTGATTTGGATAAAAAAATTACAGATGCCAGCACAAAAATTTCAGAATTTAATAATGAAGAACAGAATAAAAAAGAGACTCTGATCGCCTTGCAAAAGAATTTTCAGGAAAAACAAGGTGAATTTAATCAATATAATCACCAAGTCAGCCAACAAGACATTGAGTTAGCAAAGCAGACTACCAGAAAAGAAGATATTGAAAACGAAATCAAACAGGAAAAGCTGGATATTAGCGTTATTACCAAGCATCAATTAGAAAAAGAAGTCGAAGAAAATGCGGCTAATGAACAAATTCAATACTTAAAACGCCAGATGGAAATTATTGGCGGGCTTGATGAAGAAACACAAAAAGAATATAAGGATATTAAAGAACGCTATGACTTTTTAAAAACGCAATCAGAAGATTTGGAAAATGCCATTGCTTCGGCAGAAAAAATTATTGAAGAATTAGATAAAACCATCAAAGAACAATTTGATAAGGCTTTTCGCGAAATCAATAAAGAATTCCAAAAATATTTCCGCATTCTTTTCAATGGCGGCAATGCTGAATTAATCAAAGTTAATGTGGAGGAGATCAAAAAGGAAGAGAAAGAAGAGTCGGCCTCTGCTGAAACTGCGGCCGATGAGGAAAGGGAAAATAATGTATTAGTTAATGCGGAAAAATTTGTGGCCAGACTAAAGCAAAAAGAAAAAGAAAGTTATGCTGGCATTGAAATCAAAGCCGTGCCGCCAGGCAAAAAATTAAAATCCATTAACATGCTTTCTGGCGGTGAAAGAGCGCTGACTTCAATTGCCCTAATTTCTGCTATTATTGCCAACAACCCTTCGCCTTTTGTCGTGCTTGATGAAGTTGATGCCGCATTAGACGAGGCCAATTCAGAAAGGTTTGGTTATATTGTTGAAGATTTATCCCATAAAACTCAATTTATAGTCATTACTCATAATCGCGTGACCATGCACAAAGCTGATGTACTTTATGGCGTAACCATGGGCGATGACGGTGTTTCCAAATTACTTTCAGTTAAACTGGCTGATGCCGAAGAAATGGTTGGTAGTACAAGAGGTTAAACTAATTAAGGCGAAAACGAGCATTAATATATTAACGTAGAGACGCATTACAATGCGTCTCTACGGCGTTTTACGCCGAATGTTTTCGCCTTTTTAAAAAGAGAGCCGATTTTCGACTCTCTTTTTATTATATCTATTTTACATTGTATCCTAATTCTCAGAATTTTTTACACAAAACAGGGCACTTTTGATATTGATAATTTTTGTTTGTCCAATTGCCAAATGGGAATCTGGCCAAAGAAGAAGGTCTTTTCTCAATATTTGATCATAAAAAAGCCTGATGCCGATTTGATGATGCCAAGCCGCATCAAGCGTGGTCGGCTTTATGATAATATTTTTACAATCGCTTTTATCAGCTTCTATCCTTAAATCATTAAAATCCCAATCGTTTCCCTTGTCTTCAAAATTATAAGCTATTTTCCCGTCTCCCAGGTTCTCTATTTTGACATAATTACCAGTCGTGTTCCTTTGCGAGCCGTCAGGATTAATAATATACAAATCATATGTAACTTTCTGACAATCTGCTTTACATTCAAAAGACGCTTCTTTTGGCGGTTCTTGTTTTGGCTCACAACCCGCCGGCTGATACTCAATCGCGCTACTCAGCGGAATCGGAAATGATAAATTACCATCCATACTTTTGAATATAGCATAAACCGTTTTGGTTCCCTCCCCATTTTCAAGTGTCCAGTTTTTTTCCAGCGGACTCGTAAAAGGCTCCCACTCGGCATCATAAAAATTAATGCTGTTGCTTACAACAACACGATTTGCCTGCTCGGCAAAAAGATTCAAAATTACTTCTCTGGAATCTGTACATAGCTGACCTTCATTTATAACTAGGGAGCAATTTTTAGGAAAGCTGGTATCATGTCCGCATAACAGGCAAACATCAGTTGAGACGCTGTCTGAGCCAGCATCAAAGGTGGTGATATTTACGCTATTGGTAATTTTAGTACCGTTTCGCACACTGCCATTAACCGTCGCCCTAAATTTAAAACAAGCACTCATACCGGGAGCAAAGGGATCGTTCCAACTATCCCACGAAGTACTGATTGTGGTGCCAACAATGGAAAACGTCCCAGCGTTTAAAGCACAAACTCTGCTTCCAATTGGTCCAACCAATATCTCTGCTGAACCTATCTCGTAGGTAAGGCTGGAAGGAAGATTGTCAGTAAAATAAACCCCGTAAAAATACCTGATTGGCGCGATGTTGTCTAGAAAAATCGTGTATTCCAATGTGTCACCTCGTAAAAGATCGCCGCCGTTCAGATCAAGCACGTTTCCAGCCACACTAAATCTCCTGCCATCAACCTTAAGGCCAAAATCATTTCCATCAATATCACTACCGGCAACTATGCTACTACGACTGCCGCTGGCTGGGCTTGTTGGTAACCAACCTCTGGCTTGCTGTAAATCAATTTTATAATCTCCGTCAGGCACATTAGAAAAAACATAATATCCATTGCTGTCTGTAATTTGCGGATTTGCAATGCCATCAACCAATTCATAAATATCTACTTTAATGTGCTTATCCGGGGGAATGCCAAGAAAAGAATTGTCAGTATAATTGATCGGAATCTTGATATCATCTCTGCCATCCATCACGGAAAAATTTACCACGCTCCCAGTACCGATAAAAGTATGGGTGTAAATATGATCACTGTGATACGGCCCCCAATCAACAAAGGTGTCATTAATCATTAAATCCCCCTGATTATTACTAGCGCCAATGTAGCCTAGAGTACCGTCCTTTAAATACGCATCCCATTCAATGCGGCGACTGACTTGGTATTCTGCATCATTTGAACCATCTGCTAAGCCGCACCACCAAGGATTATCACAGCCATTCCACTCACCGCTGGCCACAAAAAGATACTCGCGGCCGCTGACCAAAGAATTAACTGAATTTGTGCCATCTGAACCATACAGAGGAGCAATACCATTAACAGCGACATTTACGCTTTCAAGTAGCGTGCTTCCGCTCAAAGATACTGACCAACCAGATAATCCGTCTTCGCCAGCATCCTGTATGCCATTGCTATTTTTATCTTCGAAAACAACACCACTCACCGCATAACCAGCGGCCGAGACCGAATAAAAAAATCTAAACGAGGCAATGCAACAAATTATTACAAATAATACAATGCAGCAAATTATTTTAACTCGATAACTATTCAAAAAATGATTTAAATTATTTTTGCGCTTCATACTCTAAACATTAAATACATGCTCTAGCTAAAAGACGCGAACTAGTCGCGCCTTTATATATTTATTGAATCGTTGGTTGATTATTTTTTTTACCCATTTTACTAAAAACATACAAATAAAGTATATCTAGAATTCCAAGAGAATTAACAATAAGTAAAACAATAAACCACCATTCTTCTTTGCGTCTAGCTGATTTCCAAAGAGCCAGGCCCTTCCAAATCATTGACCAAATTAAAAATATAATTAGAACCCATTGATTCTGTAAAAATAATTGCTCCATAAATTTATTTTAAAAATAAAAATTATAATAACAAACCAACTATCAACAACGCCACGATATTCAGGATTTTAATCATGGGATTTATGGCTGGTCCAGCAGTATCTTTATAGGGGTCGCCAACAGTATCGCCGGTTACTGCTGCCTGATGAGCAAATGAACCCTTGCCGCCATAATTTCCTTCTTCAATATATTTCTTGGCATTGTCCCACGCCCCGCCGCCGCTAGTCATGGAAATGGCTACAAAAACTCCGGTAATAATTGAGCCTAATAGTAATCCACCCAAAGCATGAATGCCTAAAATAAAACCAACCAAAATCGGAGCCAAAACAGGCATCAGAGCTGGAATAATCATTTCCTTAATAGCAGCCTTAGTCACAATATCAACTGCCTTGCCATAATCTGGCTTTTGCGTGCCTTGCATAATGCCAGGCATTTCTTTGAACTGGCGCCTCACCTCTTCCACAACCTTGCCAGCCGCGCGTCCCACTGCTTGCATGGCAAATGCGCCAAAATAATATGGCAATAACCCGCCAATCAATAAACCAACTAAAACTTTGGGATCATCAATCGAAAATTTTATGCCTTCGCCAATGGCATGAGTGAAATCAGCAAATAAAACCAAGGCTGCCAAAACTGCAGAAGCAATCGCATAACCCTTGGTCACGGCTTTGGTGGTATTGCCAACAGCATCCAGTGGATCAGTCACATTTCTAACTTCTTCTGGCAGTCCGGCCATTTCCGCGATACCGCCGGCATTATCAGTAATCGGGCCGTAAGAGTCAATAGTCACTATTATGCCTGCCATTGAAAGCATAGCCATAGCTGCCACAGCAATACCATAAAGTCCTGCCAAATAATATGCTCCTAAAATTGCAGCTGATAAAACAATGATTGGAGCGGCAGTTGATTTCATGGAAACAGCCAAGCCCGCAATAATATTTGTGCCATGTCCGGTTTGCGATGCTTTGGCAATATCTTGAACCGGCTTAAATGCTTTGGAAGTGTAATATTCAGTAATCATGACCATGGCAGCGGTCACAATTAGACCGATCAAAGAGCAAAGGTATAAATTAATAACCGCATATTTATCATTGGCGCCCAATAACCATTTAGTAACTGGATAAAAAGCAATGGCCGAGACAAGGCCTGCCACAAATAAGCCCTTGTATAATGCGCCCATAATATTTTTCTTGGCACCCAGTTTGATAAAAAAACTGCCGATGATTGAGGCGATAATGGAAACACCACCCAAAACTAAAGGATAATAAATAACATTGGCCATATTGCCGAAAATCAAAGAACCCAAAAGCATGGTGGCAATGGCAGTCACAGCATATGTTTCAAATAAGTCAGCGGCCATGCCAGCGCAATCGCCAACATTGTCGCCCACATTATCAGCAATCACGGCTGGGTTTCTGGGATCATCTTCTGGAATACCAGCCTCAACTTTGCCGACCAAATCAGCGCCCACATCAGCAGCCTTGGTAAAAATACCACCGCCTAGACGGGCAAAAATAGAAATCAATGACCCGCCAAAACCCAAACCAATTAAAGGTTTAACATCATTAGTAAATAAATAAAAAATAGCCAAGCCCAAAAGACCCAAGCCCACAACCAAAAAGCCAGTAACTGAACCTCCCATAACCGCGACTTTTAAGGCTGGCTTCAAGCCATTTCTGGCAGCTTCAGCTGTCCTGACATTAGCTCTTACTGAAACATTCATACCAATATAACCTGCTAAAGCAGATAACACGGCGCCCAATAAAAAGCCCAAAGCTGTTTTTATGCCCAGGCCCGGAACTAGGGCGATCAGAATAAATAAAACACCCGCCACAATGGCTATTGTTTTATATTGACGATTTAGATAAGCCTTAGCGCCTTCCTGAATCGCTTTGGCAATTTCTTTCATTTTTTCATTACCTTCCGGCATTTTAATAATCAATTTAATCAGGATTAAGCCGTAACCAATGGCTAAAATTGCTGAAATTAGCACAAAAATAAGACTGC
>CAIXNZ010000050.1 GCA_903920975.1 Candidatus Falkowiibacteriota bacterium
GCAGCTGCCGCAGTCAAAAGTTCCTGTGCCGCAGCCATTATCAACTGAGCCGCATTCTTTGCCAACGCAGGCGGTTTCTTTAGTAATGGGTATGCAGACGCATTTTCCCGATGGAATATCGCAGACTTCGTTGGTTCCGCAGAGAGTCGTGGCTGACCAGTAAGGGCAGAGGTGAGTTGGGGGCGCAGCTGCCGTGCAGGTTTGGATGCCCGTTGTACTATCGCAGCGGGTGGTGGTTCCGGGAGTGCCGCAGCCGGCGCAGACGCAGGTTCCGCTCTGGCATTCCTGGTCAGAAGCGCATTCGCCGCAGGAGCCGCCATTATTGCAGCCGTCATCGCCGCACTTTTTAGTGCCGCAAGTTGGCTTGCAATATGCCCCGCCGCAAGTTATTTTTTGCTTTAACGGATCATTCGCATCTACCGCAGCGCAAGAATTACCATTGATATAATAATTGGCAGCGCATTGGTAGATTCTATCAAGAGTTTTAGTTTCATTAATATAGCACATGTTATCAGCGTTGCATTTTGCCGAACTGATTGTCGCGCAGTCAGAATCTCCATTGCATTGGCGGTTGTAGACAGTCAGCAGAGTGCCGCCCGTAATCTTGGTGCCATTGGTAATGGGCGCGGTTGTGGCGCTGGTAAATCTTTTTTCCAGAATTTCAGGCGGATGATTGACTATGCACAAAACATTTAATCTGACTGTTTTTTGAAAAACCGGCGAATCAGAGCGGCCGGAAAACAGATTGACTGAGCGGCCGTAATCCTGAGCCCAGGCAATGGGCTCCTTGAATTCGCTCACTGACCAGAAAACGCCGTTGGCAAACTTGGAATTGCAAAAATGCTGGGGCAGGCCGTAGCAGACGCCATACTCGCAGTTTTTATTCATCAGGCTGAGTAGCTCTTCAGTGGTGGGCAAACGAAACATGAGCGCCGGAGTCAGAGCTGCGCAGGCAGCATTGGCTTCAGTCCAGGTGTAGCCGGGCAAACCAGAACCTTTGTTAATCGCTAATTCTGTCCTGGCCCAGACTAATCCGGTGCAATTGTCTTTCATGGTCAATTCATTGATATCTGAAAAAGCCGGGCAATTCCCTGCCTGGAAATAGCTTTTGAGGTGCCTGGTTTCTATCTTGGCAGTCAGGTTATAGCCGAGGAAAGACAAAGCCACGAACAAAACCAGGAGAATATATGGTTTTAGCCAATTTTTCAATTTGATATGGTTGATATGTTAAATTTGAGATATTTTTCAAGCGCTATGGTCAAGATAAAAGACATGGCTTCGCTCGCCTCGGCGAAGCCGGGCCAATGCGAGCTAAAGTCTGAACTCCAGTCATCTCTTTACCGGAATTAAGTCTTCAGATTTTTATTAAATCCCCTGGCGCAATATAGTCGCTCACTGGGTTATTTTCAAAACACTCGCTCATCCATTTTTCACCATTTTTTTCAAACCATTTAAAATAGCTGCAAAATTTATAACTTTTCAATTCTTCAAAATCTTTTACTAAACCATGTTTTACGGGATTTATATGAATATAATTGAAATGCGTCCAAAAATCCTTATCATCTCCGATGCAATAGTCCCAATAATTTTGAAAAATCGTCCTGCCCTCCAAATTATCATCTTTGTTCCATTTATGCGAAAGTGAGCCGTGAATCATTTTAAAGGCTTCGGAAATGTCTTTCGCTACTTTTACTTTAAATAATAAATGATAATGATTGTCTACTATTGCATAAGCAAATATTCCAAGGCTAAAATTATTAAAATACTTATTAATAATTTGTAATAATTCTTTTTTTCGCTCGTCAGTAAAAAGCGGCTGGTCTTCGTAAGTATGCACAGATATAAAATATATAGCATTATCTACAAAAACATGCGGAGGTTGATGGATTTTTAAAGGATAATTCATTACTTTTTACCAGAATTAAGTCCTTAACCGGAATTAAGTCTTCAGACTTTTATTAAAAACCTGCGTAGTCAAGATAAAAGACTAAAGTCTGAACTCCAGTCATCTCTTTACCGGAATTAAGTCTTCAGACTTTTATTAAAAGACTAAAGTCTGAAATCCGGTCATATACGGGCCTTATTTCCTCCCATGCCTCACATATTCATCAAAGTACCAATAAATCAGACCGGCAATTAGAAGCGCCAGCACATAAATATACCACGGTACATAAAAATTTTCGCCTAAAGTCATATTTTATATTAATTTATTTTATTAATTATTGTTCAAAGCAATATAATCTTGCCTTATACCAAGTTCCAACACAATCTTCCTGTGGAGACACTTGATTGTGTAGATTGCCAGTCCATGTATAACCGGCTGAATCAGAGTCACCAACTGATGCCCAACCCGTACCGGCACTGGTTAAGTCCCAACACGAAGTATCCGAGGAATCTGTGTTTCCATTCCCAGTGTAATCTGTATTTGTCCAGACATATTGATGTTGATCGCCGGTTGGAACTTGTACATTTTTGGCAGTTATATTTATTTTATGCGCTATATTTCCTTTCACTAAATCGGTCCAATTATTAGCTACTAATGTACCGTCAACTAGTTTATAGGCAGCGGCGGAATGAGTAAAATCAAGAGCGGGAGAATGTTTGGGTGTTTCATTAAACTGGTTAGAGACCCAGGCCTTAAAAGTTTTGCCAGCCAATATTGTACCTCCTATTTCTGAAGTCGAATTGCATTTCTGGTCAGCGCCAGTAATTCCGCCCACATTTCCATCCCAATATCCAGTAGTCACGAAAACATATTTTGGAGCTATGACAGTAATACAATTTGTTGGTGAAGTACCTGTTGCGCCATGTTCATCAGTTGCTACGGCATAAAAACAATAAGAGCCGGCCGTGGAAGTTTGAAAACCTGTTTGGTAAGGAGCAATTATATCCGAATCGGTAGCGCCACCGGGTTTATAAAAAATTACTTGGCTAATGGTATCGCCGTCCGAGTCAGTTACAGTAGCTGTTACCGTAGTATTAACAGGAGCAGTAAATGTTGTACCATTGGCTGGCGATAAGGTAACGATGGGCGGAGAATTTGATATTACACAGGTTCCGCCAGTACAATTTTTACCTGTTGGACAATCACTGGTTAAGCTGCAACCGCAGGTACCGCTAATACACTTATGGCCGTTAGTATTTGTTGAA
>CAIXNZ010000051.1 GCA_903920975.1 Candidatus Falkowiibacteriota bacterium
AAACCAGCAGACACGATAAGCATGGGAACGTTAGTAAGGATTTTATCCGGCTTTCAGCTAGATTACTCCTGACTTACGTTTTCTTGTCTGCTGATTCTTGGGAGAAATAAAAAATCGTTCCGCGACGCGAAACGATTTTTTGTTATCTTTTTTCTAATTATTAGTTCCAGCACTGCCGCTTGGTGCCTGGCTATTAGCTCCATTTGTAATATCAACAGCCGGTGGTATGGGCTGAGTCGGTTCTACGCCAATTTCATAAATATTAGGCCAAGGCACATAATGACTACGGAAAGTTTCTTCTTTCTTCTCTCCCGCTGGTGAGGTAATATAGCGATAAAAATAAGCATCAGCGCCGCGTCGGCCTGTTTCCGCTAATTTCTTGTCACCAGGTTTAAGCTTGGGATTTTCCACTAATTTATCAGGGGGCTGGGATGTCCAATTATAAAGTACTGGGTCGGTAATTTCTATTTTGCGTCCATCGCTGGTGCCCCAAAATTCAAAAGATAATTTAGTGCCCTCAATTTTTATCTGCAGCAAAATATTATTACCCGTATCATTTAAAAATCGCAAATCCGGATGCGGTCCATAAATAGTAGCGTCCATACCAAGCGGTTTATAATAAGAAACAATGTAAGAGTGGGGCCGTCTTTCAGTGATTGGCAGACCGCTATATAAAGCTGCTCTAAACACAGTAGTGCCAATTTGACACAAACCGCCGCCATATTCAGGCAAAGTTCTGTCACCTTTTATTACAAATTCAGGGAAATAACCAGTTGAAGCGTCAACGGGCCCGATAGCATCAACGATGCTGAATTCTCCTGGCGGTATTATAATACCGTTTAAATGCTCAACGGCATTCTTAATATTTTTTATTCTATTAACATGGCTGCCGGCAAAATCAGAGATGCCAGTGCCGATTAATTCTTTTATGCCATAGGTGTTAGCATCGCTGGTTTTTATTTTTGGCTCGGCTTCTTTGATTATTAAATCAATTTCAGTTTTTTTGTCATTTATAAAGTCCTGATTTATTTTATCGCTGCTTTGAGCAATATCTAATTCTAAACCAGAAATGCTGGGAGTAAATTCTGTAACTTTATTATCAGCAATCACAAATTTTGCATCTGCCGGAGCTATATTTATACTTTGAGAAATACTCGCTAACTTTTCGCTTAATAATATTGGATCAAATTTTATTATCACGAGCCCGTCTTTTTTGTCAAAAACAAGCCATTTCCTATATTCATCTCTATAAATAACCCATTTTTTATCATTATTTTTCAGAGTAATATTTTCTGGAGATATAATCTCTTTAACTTGCGCAAGCAAAGCCTCGGCTTCGCTTTTATTTACCGATGGTTCATATAATTTTGTTTTTAAACGTATATCTTCAATAAAATTTAAATTAATTTTTTGTTTTAACTCGGAAACTGCCCCCTCATAATCCAATGTCAGGCCCGAACTTTCCGGTTCAACGGCGATTTCTCCGTCAGCTAAAAATTTTAATCTGGCGTTATCACCCGGTTTATCAAAACTGCTAAATTTTTCACTTAATATCTTTACCAACTCATTATCATTGATAGTATCATTAATTGCCAGCTGCTGATTTTTTAATATAGCTATAATTTGCATGCCTAAATTGGTAAAAGAATCTGCAGAGCGACCATAATTAAAAGCAGTATTCATCATATTATCACCATCAAAAGTCAATATGGAAAATGCCAAGTCAGGATCAAGCGGAGAGATAACAGTAAAATCTAAATTCAACTTTGTATCTTGATAGTAAAAATTTAGTCCCCGATTTTTTAAATTATCAATTTGCTGATTTATTTTTTCCCTGGCCTGATCTTTAGTTAAACCGCCCAGGCTTATGCCGTCAATATTAACTCCCAAATAAACCTTATCTCTATATAAATATTGGTAGGCAAAAACAGGAGTAATGATTAATAGCAACAAGACAATAAAAAAAATGGTTAATATCACTATTAACCCGTTATTTTTCTTTTTGGCTAATTTTAGTCCTAAAATTTCTTTAAGTTTCATTGTTCTTGAGAATTTTTAACTAAAAAATTTATTCTTCGTCTATTTTGACCGGAATCATTTTTGATTTTGGCGCTTTGGGTATAATAATGGTCAAAACCCCATTTTTGAGAGTCGCCTGGATTTTGTCAATCTGGACTTCAAAGGGCAAAATAATTGAACGTGAAAATCCGCCCCAAAAGCATTCCTTATAAAGATAATCAGCGCCTTCATCTTCGACAGCCTGTTCCCTTTTACCGCGGATTGTTAATAAATCATTATGAATATATATTTCCAATTCTTCGGGCTTAACACCGGCGATTGTTGATTTAACCACTAAATTATCGCCAGCTTGATAAACGTCTATTGAGAGCTGGCCTTCATAATCTTCGGAAAACCATTGCTCTTCATCATTTATATTTGATTTATTGGGCAAAGCCAAAGAATTGCGATCACTTTTTAGATCACTTTCCAAATCGCCTCTTAATTCGTCTAGGCTCGTAAAAAATATTGGTGTCTTGTCTTGCGCCATTTAATTAATAATTTTAGTTCTTATATTATTATAATAAAAAAATTGCAAACAAGCAAATAGCCAAACTGTGTTAATCGAAACAAACAATTTCCAAAAATATGCTTAACTTAGTTAAATTTGCATCAATCAATTGTCAAAATTTCCTGACAATCTTATCAACAACTTGGCCTGCAAAAAAGTCAAAAATGTGTTATAATATAATTAACAACCTGGTTCTTTACATCCTTTTTTAGGCTTTGGCCATGATATACGGGAAAAGAAAAAAAGCGGAACTGCAACAAAAAAACAAATTTCTAAAGTACAAGGAGATTAGATGCAATGTTTGTCTTATTGCCTTGGATACTGGCTAACATGCTTGGCAGACAAAAAAATAATTTCAACAGGGGGAATTTGCTAAGCTTTGTTTCTATGCGCAGATATTTTCTGCGGCCAGTTGCTCATTGTGAAGCCGGCGGCTAGCAAGAGTTCAATAAGAACTCCTAGGGTCGCTTGTTTCATTGTATCTAAAAAATTGACTTTATTGTTGACTTGCTAAAAAATTATCCGCACTATGAACATTTTTCTGACCCAAAAAGTTTATGAATTTAAATTTCTCGAAAAGAATCAAAGAATCGTCTGTCTAAATTTATAAATAGGTCTCGGCTCTAAAAAAGTAAGTACAAACCCAAAGAAATTATTCTTTGGGTTTTTTATTCGCTTAATTCAATTTTATATGGTTCAGCGCCCTGCCAAGCCAATTCAAACATTACTTTTAAACCACCGACAATTGCTTGGTTGCCTATAATCAAACCTGTAAAATTATCTTTTAAAGAAAGCAGGGCGACTTTATCATTATAGAATACTGCCTCTGCTTGAAGCGGAAATTTATCACCGGGTAAATATCTTTTTTCTTCGAGCCAAAGCTTAGGTGCGCTAGGAATTGAAATTTTTGAGTCAAATACTATTATTGATCTGGTTTTTATTTTTCGTCTGTATAAAGTTTTACGATGATCGTGTTGGGTGAGTGGAAAAAATTCTAACGCCATATTTAGGTTATAAATTTCATCGATTGCTTTAGCGTTCGAACGAGCAATATCTTTTTGGATTAATTCCACACTTGCTCTCCCTTCAAAAAATTTTATATCCGCTTTCTTACTGGTAAGCTTTTCCAGCATAGCCAATTCCGGTAAAATTATTTTGGCGCGATGTATCCTGCTTTCAATCTCTGACTTTTGCTTTTCTAATAAACTAATAATTTGAGCCGGACTTTCAATCGCATAATGTCTCTTTTTTTGCTTGATTAAACTGTTAACCAATCCTCGTTTTAACAAACTTTCTAAAATAACGTAGGAAGTCGCCCGATTAATCGCCGCCCTAATGGCTAATTGCTGCGGTGTGGCCTCGCCCATTTCTGATAAAGCGGCGTAGACCTTGGCTTCCTTGTCAGTCAGGCCAAGATCCTTTAGATGTTTTACTAAAAGCATATTATTATATTATAATTTTTGATAAATATAAATTGTATCATTGGTGCTGATATGCTTGATTGTTTCATTAAAACCTTGAGTATCTTCAACTGAAAACATATAACTGATAATTCTGCTTTTGGCTTTCAATAATTTAAATTTTGGGGTTAAAAGCCTGAGCGCCGTTGGTGTTAAAAAACAAAAAATCACATCAAAAGATGCGATGTCAGCATTAAAAAAATCCTGATTTACAATTTGTATCCTTTTGTTAATAAAGGGATGGAATAAAAGTCTTAATTTTGTTACGAGACGAAGAAAAAATGACCTGTCAATACCAATAATCAAATTAGCCTTATATTTTTTAGCAGTTGGAATCACGATTCTGCCAGTACCCGAACCCAAATCAACCACTCTTTCGCCCGGTTTAATCTCGGCTAATTTTATCATCTGCTTTATAATCCTGCGCGGCGTAGGCACATAAGGAACAGTATTCCTAAAGCTGACCATAATAAAAGCCAGATAGCCCAAGATGGCCAAGATGCCAAATAAAAATATGTATTGCAATACGAATAAAATCGTAATAATCATACCCCCTGTTTAATTTACCTTAATTATAGCAAAAAATTATGGCATTGGCGATTTATTGAGGTTGACTAAAAAACTTTTTTATGTTAAAATTTCTATATCTTTTTACAATTGTTAATTGTTAATTGATAATTGTATTAGCACCCATAGCTTCCGCCGAAGGCGGATCCGCCTCTGGCGGACAACTGGAATACTAAATTAAAATACGCACCCATAGCTCAACTGGATAGAGTGCTTGGCTTCGAACCAAGAGGTTGAGGGTTCGACTCCTTCTGGGTGCACAAAAAATAAAATTTAAAAAATCAGTAAATGGGTCGCACCCCGATAAAAGCTTATGAGGCAATGCGCCTGAGCATATTTGCAGTTAATAATGAAACACGAAATCCAGCTAAAATAATCACAAGCTTTTATCGGGGCGCATAGCTCAGTCGGTAGAGCAGTTGCCTCTTAAGCAATTGGTCGCAGGTTCGAGTCCTGCTGCGCCCACCAACATAATTCATAATTCTAAATTCATAATTATTTTTTTATGGCTAAAGGAAAAAAAATAACCACGGGCATTCATTTGCCAAAGTTGAAATGGCGTGAAAGAAAAGCTGGACGATTGGTAAAACAGCACTAAAAAAAATCCGCTCTTGTACTGAGCGGTTTTTTTATTTATATTGAATGATATGGATTACAAATTTAATTACACAACCAATCTTTGTTATTTGCTTAATAACCAAAACCAAGTCCTTTTAATTATGAAGAAAAAAGGTTTTGGTGTAGGCAAATGGAATGGACCAGGAGGTAAGGTTAAGCTCGGCGAAAACCCGGAACAATCGGCAATGCGAGAAGTTGAAGAAGAAACCGGTTATCAACCAGCCAATTTGCAAAATCTTGGCTTTATTGAATTTATTTGGCCACATAAGGAAGAATATAATCAGATCTGTCATATTTTTATTACTAAAAATTTTAACGGTGAACTTTGTGAATGTGAAGAATGTTTGCCGCAGTGGTGGGATATTAATAAAATTCCTTTGGACAAAATGTGGCCTGACGATATTTATTGGTTACCAGACGCATTAGCTGGCAAAGAAACAAGATACAGATTCTTTTTTGATGAAAATAATAATTATCTGAAACACGAAAAAATATAAAAAGAAAAATCCCCGCCCAGGTATAAACCCGAGCGGGGATAAATTTTACTTTTACTTTATGCTACTTTACGGAAAGCAAGAAAACGCCAATGCTCAGTCCATTTGTTATCATCACCGATCCAACTGAAGCTGAGCGCGCGTTCGTCACCTAAATGTTCGCAGAGTATTGGGTAGTTATGACCGCCATCTTCACCGACCAAGACCGAGCTGAGTGCTATGATTGGAAACTCCAGCTGAACATCGGGGTTGGCCGCGCCAAAAGCGAGCAAATGCTCAATTTTTGCTGGCTCAAGTCCCAAGGAGTTCATGTAGTTTAGCACCTTTCTGTTTGTAATATCCTGCAGATTCATATGAACCAGCACCAACTCTACTTCGAGCTGACCAGTGCCCGCAATCTGAAAATGCTCGTCAATCATTTTTTCACTCACAAAGTTGTAATTGCCTTCCTCGATCATCTCGGCCAGCGACTTGCCATAGTCCACGATGACTTTGTAGGGCAAGGTGAATCTTTTCTTTTTGGACATGATAAGTTCAGCGATTTGTTTGACCAGGTCACTGTTTGAGAGCAGACGGCTAATGTCCCTATCGTCGCCACCGTGAGCCAGTACGGCATCAATGATGTTTTTAAGGATCTGAAATCCGCTGCCAAAACCCTTCAGAAACGCGCTACCTTTCTTAGCCACGAAATCCTCCTTATCACTGTGGGTTTGCTCCTTATCTGCGAGATAGCAGACCTAGAGCTTACCAATTTTATAACCTAACTATAGCATATTTTTCAGGTTTTGTCAACTATTAATGTGAATTATTTAGCTAATTTAAGCCTCTTTCTGCTTCAAAATTACTTAAACAGATTTGTATAATTTGTAAAAAATTAGTATATTAGTATTTATGTCATTTCAAGCAACCCACTTAAAATTTGCTCTTGATGTAAAAGATATTGTCAAAGCCAAAGATTTAACTCTTTATTTTTCAGGTACTTTATATCCAGACTCTCGCTACCTGACTAAATTAGATAGAAAGATTACTCATACCAGACTTGAGCCCAAAGAAATTCCCAATTTATCTGATGATTTTGTTAAAGGCTGGCAAGTGCATTTATGGTATGACAAGTTAGCCCTACCCTATCTTGATCTAATTGGCCTGGGAAAAAAATTTGATCCAAATCTTGATCACAAAAATTTTGAGGTCTGGACAAAAGTTACGGCTGTTAAACTGATTGAAGACTTTTATTATTGGCAACATAATCCTTGGGTAAAAATTTTACCCTATATGCAATTTACCAAAAATCCCCACAATAAAGACATTAATATATTAAAAAGTTGGTATAATTATTTTGCCAGCTTTTATGCCCTAACACCAAATTTTTCTGACTATACCATACAAGGCAAATTTATGAATATTCCCGGCAACTTAGTAAATGAAACTCAGCAAAATGCCGAAAAAATATTATTAGACAAGGCCAAATCAAAAAAAGCCCAAGAAATCATGGGCTTGGTTAAAAAGGAATTTAAAAAATTAATATAAGGTTATGAATATAGAGTACGAAGCAACTTTTACTCAAATAGACAAAGAAGAAATCCGAGAACGCCTGAAAAAATCTGACGCCAAATTAATTCGGCCTGAATTTTTAATGAAAAGAGTGCCTTTTTCTCCGCCCAAAGATATTGGCAATGCTTGGCTGCGCGTACGCGATGAGGGCGACAAAATCACCATGTCCTTGAAAATGATTACTGGCAATAAAATTACCGATCAAAAAGAATGGCAGATAGAAATTAATAATTTTGACGAAGGCTGTAAATTACTTGAAGCTCTGGGTGCCAAAAAAAAATCATATCAAGAAAGTTTACGCGAGATCTGGCACTTGGATGATACGGAAATTTGCATTGATACCTGGCCGGGTTTAAAACCGCTTGTGGAAATTGAGGGAAAGAATGAAAAAGATGTGGAAAGTGTTGCCAAAAAATTGGGATTTAATTGGCAAGATGCTCTTTTTTGCGCCGCAGACAAAGTTTATGAACAGGAATTAGGAATCCCCAAAGATGTTATTGATAATCAAACGTCTGAAATAACATTTAAAAATCCGCCAAAACCTTTTAAGAAATAAAAAATGGCATTTGCATATGTCATGGTGAGGCTCTCGAACCATGGCATAAAAAAATGTCGCACTTCGAGAACCTCAGTGTGACATTTTTTATTTGTGATTATTTTATTCCCAATTTTTTACTTTTAACGCTTCAGCTGCCGCGGCCACTTGAGCCTCTTGTTTACTGGCTCCCTCGCCCTTGGCCACCAGTTCTTTTTTTAAAAAAACTCCGATGACAAAGTGCTTGGCATGATCTGGCCCTGATTCTTCCAACACTTTATAAGAAGGCGTGATGCCGACTTTTTCCTGGGTAATCTCTTGAAAACTACTTTTGGGGTCCTGATAAAGTTTGTGTTTTAAAATATCCGGCAGTTTGACAATGACTTGGGCCATAATCATTTTTTTGGCCGCCTCATAATCCTTGTCTAAATAAATCGCGCCTATTACTGCTTCCATGGCATTGGCTAAAATTATCTGACGAGCTTTGGAATTTACATCCTTGGCTTCGCCCTTGCTTAAATATAAATAATCTTCAATCCCCAATTCACTGGCAATTTCCGCCAGCATTTTGGCATTAACTAAAGCCGCGCGCCAGTTAGTCAGTTCACCTTCTGGATTAGGATAATTTTTATATAAATATTCAGTGACAACTAATTCCAGGACAGCGTCTCCCAAAAATTCCAAGCGCTCATTATGCGGCAATTCAAATTCCGGATGTTCATTTAAATATGAACGATGAACAACAGCCTGCTTTAATAAATCCTTATTGGCAAATTTAGTTTTTAATTTTTTTTCCAACTTGGAAAAATCTTTCATATTTTTTATTCTTTAATCTGTCCCTTGGCTTCCATTTCTTTATATATCGCTCCTAACACACCATTAACAAATTTGCCTGAAGATTCACCGCCAAAGGCTTTTGCTACTTCAATTGCTTCATTGATTGCCACCTTGGAGGGAATTTCCGGATCCATTTTTAATTCATAAATGCCAATTCGTAAAATATTGCGATCCACAACAGTAATTTGTTCGAGCGGCCATTCAGTCGCGTATTTCTTTATAAGTTCATCAATCTCATTGATATTTTTTACAACCCCTTCTACTAGATGCTGGGCAAAATCCTTATCGTCAAAGCCAGGCGCAAATTCTCCTAAATTATAAGTCAAAAGGCCATTTAGGTCTTTTTCTTTTTGGCCGTTAAAATCCCATTCGTACAAAGTTTGCATGGCTAAGGTGCGGGAAAGATGGCGATTGGACATATTGGATTGATTAAACACGAAATCTTTTTCACGAAACTCACAAAAATTTCGTGTATTTTAGTGTTAATATTTAGTGGTTCAAAATACTATTTACCCTGTTTTTCAGCGGCTTGGGCTTTTTGCTTTTTTGACTTCTTTTCCTCTTTTTTGTCCAACTTGGATTTTAAATATTCTTTGCCCTTATATGTACCGCAAAATGGACAGACGCGATGAGGCAAAATCTGCTTGCTACATTTTGGACAAGTGGAAGTTCTTGTAGCTGCAATCGCAAAATGAGCCGCTCTGCGCCTTTTGGAACTGCTGGGTCGTCTTTTTGGTGGGACTGACATATTAGAATTAAGAATTAAGAATTAAGAACTAATTAGAAATTTAATTATATATTATTTTCAAAAATTGTCAATAATAATTTTATACAAGTGTAATACTGGCCACTCTATCACCCTTTTCTTTAAAGCTCATTAGTCGCACGCCTTGAGTAGCGCGTCCCAAATGACTAACGCTCTTTAATGGCAGTCGAATCACCTGGCCTTTTTCAGAAATAATAATCATGTCGCGGTCCAAGTCTTTATTATTAATCAAGCGCGCGCCAATAATTTTGCCTGTCTTTTCATTTATCTTGGCTGTCTTAATGCCAGTGCCGCCGCGGCTTTGTAATCTATAAGAATTTAAACCAGATCTTTTGCCATAACCATTTTTCATGACAATTAATAAATCTAAATTTACGTCCTTTATGCCTTTTTCATTGATATCCATGCGCACCACAAAGTCACTGCCTTTTAATCTGATGCCACGCACACCTGCCGCTGATCTGCCCATTGGCCTGACATCTTTTTCCCGAAAACGCACGGACATGCCATCATTGGTCACTAAAATAACTTCGTCAACGCCATTTGAAGGTTTGGCATAAAGCAAAATGTCGCCTGATTTCAATTTAATGGCGATTAAACCGCTTTTTCTGACCTTAGTGATCTCCGTAATATCTACTTTTTTAATCAAGCCCTTTTTGGTCACCAGAACCAGAAATTTATAACCGGTTAAGTCTGCTAAATCTAAAACAGAGGTAACATTTTCATGCGGCGCTAATTGCAGAAAATTAACCAGCGCTTGACCCTTGGCAGTTCTGGCCGCTTGCGGAACTTCAAAAGCTTTTAATTGGAAGACGCGGCCACTGGTGGTAAAGAATAATAAGTCGGCATGAGTATTAGTGGTGAAAAAATGTTCCACTATATCTTCTTCTTTAGTAGTCAATCCCATTACGCCCTTGCCGCCGCGCGCTTGTGTCTTAAATGTTTCTGGCGGCATGCGCTTAATATAGCCATCGCGAGTCACCACGACTATTGTCGGTTCATTGGGAATCAAATCTTTAACTGAGAATTCGCCAACTGGTGATTTCACGATTTCAGTTCTGCGTTCATCGCCATACTTTTCTTTAAGGCCCGCCAAATCTTTTTTAATCATATTTAATATCTTGGTTCTTGATTTCAAAATACCTTCCAGCTCATCAATCAATTTCTTAATTTCTTTTAATTCATCAATCAATTTTTGCCTTTCTAAATTGGCTAATTGCTGTAAGCGCATTTCCAAAATGGCAGTGGCCTGAATTTCAGTAAATTTAAATTTTTTCATCAAATTTACTTTGGCTTCATCTTTATCTTTTGATTTTTTGATTATGGAAATGACCGCATCAATATTATTTAAGGCTTTAACCAATCCTTCCAAAATATGAGCGCGCTCCTTGGCTTTTCTTAATTCAAACGCGGTCCTGCGCGTAATCACCACCTCACGATGTTTGACATATTCCTCCAAAATCATTTTTAGAGTTAGAACTCTGGGTTGCAAACCGTCAATTAAAGCCAGGGCATTAACATGAAAAGTGTCTTGCAATGAAGTCAGCTTATATAATTGATTTAAAATTTTCTTGGGATAAGAATCTTTTTTTAATTCAATGACAATTCTCACGCCTTCTTTAGAAGATTCGTCGCGCAAGTCTTTAATGTCTTTTATTTTTTTATCGCGCACTAATTCCGCAATCTTTTCAATTAATTCCGCCTTGTTAACACGATAAGGTATTTCCGAAACAATAATTTTAAATTTACCGCTTTTATCTTCAATAATTTCAGCTTTGGCGCGCATGACAATCGCGCCTTTGCCTGTCGCGTAAGCGCGCTGAATCTCTTTTATGTCATAAATAATGCCGCCAGTTGGAAAATCCGGGCCCTTTATATACTTCATCAAATCTTCAACATTGGCCTTGGGATTATCAATCAAATATGTAATGCCATCGCATAATTCTGTTAAATTATGAGGCGGAATATCTGTCGCCATACCCACGGCAATGCCCATAGTGCCGTTTAAAAGCAGGTTGGGTAATTTGGCGGGCAAAACCAGGGGTTCATTATGTGAACCGTCAAAATTGGGCACAAAATTAACAGTGTCTTTCTCAATATCCAAAAGCATTTCCTCGGCAATACCCTTTAATTTGGCTTCTGTATAACGATAAGCAGCTGCCCTATCGCCATCCATGGAACCAAAGTTGCCTTGGCCCCAGACTAAAGGATAACGCATAGAAAAATCCTGAGCCATTCTGACCATGGATTCATAGACCGAGGAATCACCGTGCGGATGATATTTACCCAACACTTCACCGACAATGGTCGCTGATTTTCTAAATTTGGCAGATGGCTTGAGGCCAACATCCCACATGGCATATAAAATTCTGCGGTGAACCGGCTTTAAGCCATCGCGTACATCTGGCAAGGCGCGAGCCACAATAACTGACATAGCATAATCCAAATATGACTCTTGCATTTCATCAACAAGAGATCTTTCTTCAATATGTACATTTGCCACGGCTGGCGCATCGGCGTTCACAGCCAAATTTTGGCTGACATTTTTTTTGCCTGAGATTTTCTTTATTCTTTTTGCGCTTTTCTTAGCTGACATATTATATCTATTGATTAGTATTTAAATTTAAATTAGAATCTTGCAACTGCTCTTTTAGCTTATTGGTTACTTCATTTTTTAATTGTTCGGAAACAATTATACTTTTAGCCGCAGCGGTAAAATCTGTAATTTGTTTTTTCTGATTATCAATAATTATGCCGATTTTATTAACTCCGCTTTGTATTTCGCCAAAAATTGCTGATAGTCCTTCATCTTTATTAGGCTCTTGGACGCTCTGACCCAGGGAATTTTTTACGCTGATTATCCAAAAAAAGAGTATAACGCACATTATACAACCTATGGCAGCATACATTAAAACTGTTTTTTGCCACGTATTCAAATCTTTGTCCACCTTTACTGGCATTATTTCATCTGACTCTTGCGGAACTAATTCCTCCATTTCAATTTGCGGTTCAACTGGTTCTTCTGGTTCCTCTGCTTCTTGTGGTTCAATTATTGTCGCGAGCAAGGGCGCTATTTCTTGCGCCAAATCAATTTTTTGGCCATAAACATTTTCCGGCATTTCTGCCAAATGTTTTAAGGCTTTGCGTTTTCTTTTAGCTGGTTTTTTTCTAGCCACTATTTTTTTCTTTGTTTTCTTTTTAGCCATAAATTAAGAAACATTTAAAAGAATTACTTTGGTCTCTTCTTGCGGCAAATCTTTTTTGCTAATTTTTAACTTATCCATTTTTTCGGGATTAGTTGCTCCAAATTCTTTTAAAAACTTTTCCACGCCTTCAAGTTTGGCATTATTATGCGGAATTTTATAATGCATGGGGATAACAATGCGCGGCTGTAATTGACTGACAATTTTAGCGGCTTGCTCGCCATCAATCGTATGGATTCCTCCGACTGGAATTAATAAAATATCTACACCCTCAAGCATTTCCAGTTGTTCAGTATTTAAACTATCTTGGCCAAAATCAGACAAATGGGCGATTTTGATACCATCGATTTCAATTAAATATATGGTAATTTTCCCCCGCTCTGCGCCCTGTTTATCATCATGAAAAGCCGGAATACCATAAACAAAAACATTTTTTACTTCATATTCGCCTGGGCCGTCAATTAAAAAAGGCGTACCTTTTATGGCGTCTTTATTATTATGATCAGGATGGTCATGAGTAATTAAAAGCACTTCAGCATTGAATTTTGGCATTCTTAAACCAATATTATCAAAAGGATCAATTGCTACGGTAACCTCCTTGTCCTGGATTTTAAATGCTGATTGTCCTAGCCAAAAAATGGTCATATTTGAGTATTTAAGTATTAAATAATAAAACAAAGTTAATCACTTTGTTACTAACATTTTAGCATAAATACAGAAATAAATAAAGACCTAAAACATGCCGAAAAATATAAAACCAGCGGTTAAAAATCACGCTGGTTTATATTTTAAACGACTAGTAAACCGCTATTGTGCTCAAAATGGCATCAATTTGATCTTGAGACATAAATGGATCTTGGCTATTATAAGCTGCAATCAATAAATCCATTCTATTATTATATTGTGTGTAATCTGATACCCCTGCACCGACGAAACAGCCCCCACTACCAGATTCTGTTGGCACAAATGTTGTGTAGCTCGATGCCTGATTTTTCACGATGCTATAACTACAGTTAACTCCACCTAATATTTTATCAACTAACTCTTTAGCATATGTCTCGGCTGTTTTACCAGATGGTATCTTGTGTATTTCAATAGTTACATCACCGTTTCCGATATTCAGGTCCTGTTCTCTCCCGATTTTTATGATGGAACCGTCGCTTGTAGTTTTTTCATTTACCTTTATATCAACTTTGCATGATATAGACAGGGGAATTTTTCCACACGAAGGCGTCCAATAAAAAAACTTTAGACCAAGAGATGAACTATAGTTTGCAAGCTCTGGCGTTGTAATCAATGATTTATCATTATTAATAGAAGATGCATTATTTTTTACAACTGTGGGATAAAAATCAGAGGCACTGCTGATTTGAGATCCAACATTATAATTTACAAAAAATGCATCTGGTAAATCTTCAACTTTTTGCGTCCAAGTAGGGCCGTAAAGTTCTTGAGCTACAGCTGCGGTAGCTATCCATCTTAAAATCCCATGGGCGTCAACTGCATATACCTTGGGATCAGTGGTAATTTTTACTAAATTAACTCCTGGTCTATAAGTAACATTTCCGCCGATTGGGATATTGGCTAGTTCACTATCAGAAATCGTCTTTACTGTTGAAAAATTGGCATACCACGATAAATAAGTATTTTGGTTGGGAAAAACATATCGTTTACTATCGGCGCCATAATAATATACTGCTGGGCCAGATGCTTTAATTAAATCGCCGTTGTTAAGGGTAGTAGCCGAGACATTTGGCGTAAAAGCCATCAAAACAACAGCGATGCAAATTGCCACACTCATTATGGCGATAAAATAATGCTTTCTTTGATTGAGCATAATATTATTTATTATTAATAATTATTCTTATTATAACATGGGGGGGGGTATTTTACAATCTAAATTCGGGGTTCAAAACTTGACATAATTATTTTCTTTCGCTAAAATCATAATACTTAGATAAATAACATTTAAATCTTAATTAACACCCTGCTACGCGGGGACTTGCTAAAGTCATCTTAAACAAGACTTTACAGGTTAACCTTAAATAAATTTCTCCCGTTTAAGGAGAATTCTTTTATTTTAAGTAGAAAGCTTGAAAGTTAGAAAGTTATAAAGTCGACTTTAAACTTTATAAACTTTATAACTTTTCACTAAACATTATGTCAGACAAAGACACAAATAAATCAGATTTTGCCAAATTAATTTCTGATTCACAATATTTTAAATTGCCCAAGGTTGGCGAGGTCATTAAGGGCAAAGTTATCAATGCATCCAAGAGCGAGGTGCGACTTGATATTGAAGGCGTTAAAACCGGCATTATTCGCGGCCGTGAACTTTATAATGAATCCGAGGAATACGGTCACTTAAAAGCCGACGATATTATTGAAGCTACTGTTATTGAATTGGAAAATGAAAATGGCGAGCTGGAACTTTCTTTCCGTTTTGCCGGCCAACAAAAGGCCTGGAATTATCTCAAAGAATTAATGACTAAGGGCGAAGTGCTGCAGATAAAAGCCAGTGATGCCAATAAGGGCGGCTTAATGGTTAAAATTGGCCATATCACGGGTTTTTTGCCTGTTTCTCAATTAGTACCTGAACATTACCCGCGCGTTGAAGGCGGTGATAAAAATAAAATTCTGGATTTTTTGAAAAAATTTGTTGGCCAAGTTTTACAGGTTAAAGTTATTGATGTCAATGAGGCCGATGAAAAATTAATTGTTTCAGAAAAAGCAGCCTGGGCAGAAGCGCAGGAAAAAGCTGTTTCTAAATTTAAAGTCGGCGACAAAGTTAAGGGCAGAATAACGGCTGTAACTGATTTTGGCGCTTTTGTGGAATTTGATAATAAGATGGAGGGCTTGGTGCATATTTCTGAAATTGCCTGGCAAAGAATTGACGATCCGCGCGAATTTGTTAAAGTCGGCGATATGGTTGATGCTGAAATCATTAAAATTGAAGGCACTAAAATATTTTTGTCTATAAAAAAACTCAAAGACGATCCTTGGAAAGATATTGCCAAAAAATATAAAATTGGTGAAATGGTCAGCGGCAAGGTATTGAAAGTTAACCCTTTTGGTCTCTTTGTGGAATTAGATGCTGATATTCATGGCTTAGCCCATATTTCAGAACTTTCTGATAAGCCGGTAAATGATATTTCAGAAATTGCCAAACCCGGCGATACTATCAAATTCAGAGTGCTCTCAGTTGAACCGGAAAATCATCGCTTGGGCTTAAGCTTAAAGACTCCTAAGGCTAAGGAGGAAAAAACGGAGAAAGAACCTAAAGCAGAAAAGACAACCAAGGAAGAAAAAGCTGAAAAAGCTGAGGGTAAAGAAAAGAAAGAAAAAGTAGCCAAGCCAAAAGCTAAAGAAACGAAAAAAGCCAAGGCAAAAAAATAATCTAAGTATAAATAGTAAAAACCTCTCCGCGACGCGGAGGGGTTTTTGTTTTTTTGACCCCTGTTTAAAATTTTGTTATAAAAAGTCTTGACGGCCTCTTTGGCTACCTGCTAAGATTAAAATAGTCTTGCCTGTACCCAAATCGGTCTGGGCACAGAGCTTTTACTCAAACCCGATAAAGGAGGAAGTGATGAGGATAAGGGGAGATCCGACGGATATCTGACCCAAGAGAAATCGCGTCAATTAACCTGGCCAGAAAAAACGAGGAAACATGATGAACGACCATTCAAAACTCGGCGCCTTTCGATGGGACTCTGGACTGGTGGCAATGTCACCGCAGAGCGAAGGGCCCAAATCAAGGAAGGTGAAGATGAAAAAACTGGTCTGTACAGGCTCAAATGAGGCGGCATACTCACGGCAAGGTTTCTTTCGCCTGAGCGTAGATAGCAATATGGCGAAAGGAAAAGTATAATCGCTTAACTGCGCAAAAGCGCAAAAAAATTCAGCAGTGCGGTCCATGGACATAATCCCCTGGGAAATGGCGTGGCCGAGGCCATGTTCTTGGGGAAAAACCAGAACGCAAACGCGAAACGATTGATAACTCGGGGGCTTACACGGCCAGTAAGCCCCTTTTTATTTCCCCAAAAATGCTATAATTAAACTACTAAATATAAATCTAAACTATGCAACTTATATTCTATGGCGGCGCCAGAGCCGTAACAGGCTCAAATTATTTAATTAAAGTGGGTAAAAGCCAAATCTTAATTGATTGCGGGCTTTTTCAGGGGCCGCCTGAATTAGTAGAACTTAATGCACTACCTTTTCCTTATGACCCAAAATCAATTGATTATATTTTTGTCACTCATTCGCACCTAGACCACTGCGGACGATTGGCAAAATTAGTCAAAGATGGCTTTAAAGGCCAGATTTTTTGTACACCGCCAACTCGTGATTTAATGGAAGTTGCCTTGCAAGACGCCATTCATCTAATGGAAGAGGAATACCAAGATAGAGGCATTATTCCTTTGTATGGCGAGGAACATTTGAAAGAGATGCTTAATTTAGTCCAGACATTTCCTTATGAGAACAAAACGAAATTAAATGCCAATATTGAATTTAATCTCAGGGATGCCGGCCACATTCTAGGCTCCAGCATGGTTGAATTATTTTTAAGCGAAGGCAAAAAGAAAATTAAAATAGTTTTTACCGGTGATTTAGGTAATCCCCCGACACCGCTTCTAAATCCTCCTGCTAAAATAGAATCCGCTGATTATCTTGTCATTGATTCAGCTTATGGCGACAGAATCCATGAAGACAGGAGCCAAAGAAAAGAACTGCTGAAGCAAGCCATAACAGATATCATAAAAAGAAAAGGCGTCATGCTTATCCCTTCCTTTGCCATAGAGCGTACTCAAGAATTATTATATGAATTAAACGATTTGGCAGAAAATAAGAAAATTTCCCCAGTCCCAATATATATTGATAGTCCCCTAGCCATTAAAATAACCGAAGTCTATAAAAAACATGAAGATTATTTTAATAAAACAGCTCGCTACATAATAAATTCAGGTGATGATATTTTTTCTTTCAAAGGATTGGAGTTTACTCCCAGCAAAGAGGAATCAAAAGCCATTAACAGGGTGGCACCACCAAAAATAATTCTGGCTGGCGCTGGCATGTCCACAGGCGGCAGGATTTTGTATCATGAAAAATTATATTTAAATAACCCCAATAACATGTTTTTGATAATCGGTTTTCAGGTTGAGGGCACATTGGGCAGAAAAATTTTTGAAGGCCTGCCTTTAGTCAGAATTATGGGTGATGAGATTAAAAATAAAATTGAAACGCGTTCTATCGGAGGTTATTCTGCTCATGCTGACCAAAGACAGATTCTGAATTTTATCAAACAAATAAAAATTCGTCCTAAAATTGTTTTTCCTGCTCAATCAGAGAAAATACCAGCTGAAGTGTTAAAAAAATTAATCATCAGCGAACTGGGCGTTAATGCCGAAGTACCCAAATATGAACAGGTTGTAGAATTATAATTTTTTTCAAATAAAAAAATCCTTCCATGTCACGGGAGGATTTTTCTTTTATATTAAAAACCGCCTTTATATAATTTTACTAATTCCCTATCAGCTAATATCTGATTGCTCTTTCTGCCGATAAAGTAAAACCCAGAAGCCGCATCATAACTGCGATCATGCTTTCTCAAAAAGAAATCAAAATATTTCCAGAAAAAAGAAGTGAAGTGCGCAAAAATAGTTACCAAGTGCGCGCCTAATTTTGATTTAACAAAACTTAAAAGAAAATATTTATAAGCCCATGATAAGGACATGCCAGGACCGCCGGAAATGCCAGCGTCAATTTGTTCAAACTTTCTAAATAAACGGCGATGTCCCAAATAAGTAAAGCGGGTAAAATCATAAGGACCGCCATGAACCTGCTGCATAAACGGCGTACTCGCATACACCACGCCATTATTTTTTAACACGCGATAAATTTCTTCCACGCATTGACTAGGGTCAGCCACATGTTCTAAAACCGCCTGAATAATAACGCCGTCAAAAGAAGCATTGGCAAAAGGTATGTTGTGGGCGTCAAAAATTAATTGCACTCTTTCGCCAAAAGAAACATCGCCTTCAGCTAATTTAACTTTTTTATTTTGTAAAATAATATCCAAGCCAAGACCTTTGTGACTGCCGCCAACTACCAAAACCTTTGGCGCCTCTGATATTTTTGAAATTTCCTGCAAAAAATCTTCATGATTTTTTTCCACCGCATAATTTACGCTTATATCAGGCATTAGCTTTTTTAAAGAGGCAAAAAGAGTTTTTTCTTGGGAAAGTTTATAAAAAGTTTCTTTTTGTTTTAAAAAATCTTCAATAGCAAAAATACTATTTTTTTCATTAATTAGAATGGGAATGCCTGAGGTCACTGGAAATTCATGATTATTTTGGCATTTATAAATATTATTGGAAAATTGCAAGGCGGCCTGGCAAACCGGGCAGCACAACAAGGCCTCCAACTCTTTTGATATTTTAGTGTTATCCATAATTTAAATAAAAAAATCTTAGACAAAATTGCTTGCCTAGATTCACGGCTATTTTGCGGGTCTATCCGGCTGATTCAACTTCAAGTTGACAAAAGATTTGTTCTGAAAGCCGACCATTTTAATCAGGTGGCGTAAAGCCGAAATGTTCCTGCCTTCCTTGCCGATGATCATTCCTAGGTCTTCTTGATTAACATCCATGGTCAATAAAACGCCTCGATCATCAACAGTCCTCTCAATCTTCACATCCTTGGGGTTACCGACCAACATAGAAACAACTTCTTTGAGGAATTTCTGGTCTTTTTCCATAGTGACTTTTAGTTAATAATTAGCCAAAAAATATCTAAAATTAATACCTCCCCATATAATCAATTTATAGAAATATTAAAGTTTTGTCAAATAAAATTTTTAAGTAAAAAACTTGCTAAGAAAAATCACTTTTCCCCTTAAATCTTTGGAAAATTTGCACTTTCTGCTATAATAGATGTAGACAAAAATTATTAACTAACTTTTATAAAAGTATGGCAAAAATGAGCAAGTCAGCAATGCTAGCAGCTTTAGCTGAAAGCACCGGCCTAAAGAAAAAAGACGTGGGCAATCTTGTTACTGCTATCGTTGAATTGTCCTACAAGGAAGTTAAGAAAAACGGCGTGTTTTTCATCCCAGGCCTTGGAAAATTTGTTAAAGTAAACAGAAAAGAAAGAATGGGCAGAAACCCAGCTACTGGCGCATCAATCAAGATTCCAGCCAAAACAGTGGTTAAATTTCGCATTGCCAAAGCAGCCAAAGAAGCTGTATTGTAAAAACTAGTCAAAATAAAAACCCCTCCGCGTTGCAGAGGGGTTTTGTTTTTACATTTTTTTTAAATGCCTTGGCACGACATTCATTTTGCGCAGTTGTTCTGCGGCAAATTGATTCTCTGTTTCTTCCCAAAACTCCCAGAGCTCCATAATATCAATGTCAGTAATGTTTTGGAGCCTAAGCTCGGAAATTAAATTGGCAAAAAGCAAAAAGTTTTTGCCCAGTGAGAGAAAAATCAAGGCAGGATGTGAGATATCGCTTAATCGCAGATAGGCTGATTTTCCGACCACAACAAAATTTTTTCTTGGGGGCGTGTGTCTTTGATTAAAACCAAAAGGAAAAAAACCAACGCGCCAAAGACAAAAATCTGCCAAACCCTGCAATTCAGCTTTGCTGACACTTCTTTGTTTCAAAGCCAGTTCAAATAATGGCGTACTGGTAAAATTAGCTTTGAATTGAGCAGTATCAACAAAACGCAAAAGTACGCCAGTCAAATAATCAATATCCTGTGTGACAATGTCCGTTTCTACATTTAAGTAATCCTTTCTTTTTTGGATTATTTGGTAAAGTTCTTGCCTGAAAAAACTCTCTAATCTTTCCGGATTTATCATTTCACCCTCCTTTTATATTTTAATGTCCCAAATGATTTTTTATTTTAATACAATTACTTGAAAAAGGCAAATATCCACAAATAAAATAAAACTTTGTT
>CAIXNZ010000052.1 GCA_903920975.1 Candidatus Falkowiibacteriota bacterium
ACTATTTATAAATCATGGAATATTCTGGCTTATGGAGGATTAATCAATGGGTTAATTGGATTAGCAGCAACAATTATTTTTATTCCTCTTGATTACGCCTCGCCCTATAATCTTACCGCTCCTTTTATTCTTATTTCTTTATCGATATTTGGTCTTATTATGAATTTTTATATTATAATTTACGGTCTCAAAATTTCGTTAAAAAAGATTGAAGAAATTAAAAAATAATTTTATGCAAAAAATATATTTAGATCATAATGCGACAACGCCGCTTGACCCATATGTGCTGGAAAAGATGTTGCCGTACTATAAAGAAATTTTTGGCAATGCTTCATCAGTGCATTTATTTGGCCAAGAAGCTCAAAAAGGGGTTGATTGGGCCAAGGAAGAAGTGGCCAAACTTTTTGGTTGTAAATTTAAAGAAGTAATTTTTTCTTCCGGCGCCACTGAAAGCAATAATTTGATTTTGCGCGGACTTTTGATGGCTTTTAGATACGCTAAAAAAGAAAATTGGAATAAAAAATTTCACATAATCACTTCTGCTATTGAACACCCGGCTATTTTAGAACCGCTTAAAGAATTGGAAAAAGAAGGTTTGGCCGAGGTGACTATTGTTGGTATTAATAAAAAAGGGTTTGTTGAAGTTGATGAGGTTAAAAAGACTATTAAAGATAATACGATTTTAGTTTCCATAATGTATGTAAATAATGAAATCGGTACGATTCAGCCGATTGCAGAAATCGGGCAAGTAATTGCTAAGATAAATTTTGAGCGCACCAAGAAAAATTCCAAACTTACAGCCTTTGATAAAATTTATTTTCATACTGATGCAGCGCAAGCCACGCATTTTTGCGACATGAGAGTAAAAAATTTGGGCGTTGATTTCATGACCATTTCCGGCCATAAGATTTATGGTCCAAAAGGCATTGGCGCTTCCTATATTAAAGAGGGTACTCCTATTCACGCTGTAACTTTTGGCGGTCATCAGGAATATAATATCAGGCCAGGAACTTATAATGTCGCAGGTATAGTTGGTTTGGGAGCGGCAGTGGAATTAATTAACAATAAGAAAGAAAATGAAAAAATAAATAAACAAATTGCCAAATTAAGAGACAAATTGGCGAATGAATTGCAAAAGAAAATACCCAGGGCTACGATTAATGGTGATATGGACAAAAGAGTTTCCGGTAATGTTAATCTAAGTTTTGCCAACGCCGAAGGCGAGAGCATGATGTTAATGCTGGATATGGAAGGTATTGCCGCATCAACTGGCTCTGCTTGCGCTTCAGGCTCATTAGCGCCTTCCCATGTTTTATTGGCTCTTGGCTTGGCGCCGGAAATTTGCCATGCTTCGTTGAGATTTTCTTTGGGCAAGTTTACGACAGAAGAAGAAATTGACAAGGTGATTGAAATTTTACCTGGTATTATAGAAAAATTACGTAAAATGTCTCCGCTAAAATAGTGTTTAATTAATTTTATTTTATGTTAGGTTACAATATTTCAAAATTTTTCGA
>CAIXNZ010000053.1 GCA_903920975.1 Candidatus Falkowiibacteriota bacterium
AAATTTTAAATTAAAAAAAAATATTGTGCGACGTGGTAGAATAGATATATGACATCCGAAATAGACAAACTCAAACGAGAATTTTTGGAGTATCTAGAAATAGAAAAAGGCCGCGCCCAAACGACCATCAGAAACTATGAATTTTATCTGAACCGTTTTTTGACTTGGTCAAATTTGAAAAGCCCAGATCAAATTACTAGTGACATTGTCCGCAATTATCGACTCTGGTTAAACCGCCAAAAAGATGCAGCTGGACAATTTCTCAAAAAAAACACGCAAAATTATCATTTAATTGCCTTGCGCGCCTTTTTAAAATATTTAGCCAAGCGTGATATTAATACTTTACCGCCGGAAAAAATTGAATTAGCTAAAATGCCAGAGCGTCAGATTGAATTTCTAGAGGGTTTTGATTTAGAAAACTTTATGGAAGCGCCCATGAAAGTGGAAGAGCCGGAAATAATCAGATTGCGCGACAAATCAATTTTGGAAGCTTTATTTTCAACAGGCCTCCGCGTCTCAGAACTTTCAAATTTAAAAAAAGACGCGATCAATTTAAATAAAGAAGAATTTACAGTACGAGGCAAGGGTTCAAAGCTGCGCGTGGTTTTTCTTTCCAATCAAGCAAAGTACTGGCTAAAAAAATATTTGGAAGCACGAAAAGATATGTCGCAATATTTATTTACTAATCATGATAAAGCCAATACTTCTCGCAATAAAAATCATGAAGACAGACCGTTAACGCCGCGTAGTATTCAAAGAATTGTGGAAAAATATGCCAAAGTCGCTGGCATAACCAAAAAAATCACGCCTCATGTCTTGCGCCACTCCTTTGCCACTGATTTATTAATCAACGGCGCTGACATTCGCTCTGTCCAATCAATGTTAGGCCATTCCAGTATTACCACCACGCAAATTTACACTCATATTACTGACAGACAATTGCGCGAAGTGTATAAAAATTTTCATGGCAAGAGAAGGAGAAAAGAATAGATTTATCTCGGCATTAGAAAAATGCCGGATTGACAATCGCATAATTTTTTGCTAAAATATAAGCATTATTTTTAAATCAATATTCCAAAATTGTAAATTGTAAATTGAGAATTGAAAATTGTTCCAGACTCCGTAGTTTCCGCCGAAGGCGGACCCGCCTCTGGCGGGCAATGGATGTTAAAAATATAAATTAGACTCCGTAGTTCAATGGATAGAACGAAAGCCTTCTAAGCTTTAGATCTAGGTTCGATTCCTAGCGGGGTCATAAGGTAAGTTAAAAGTTGAAAGTGAAAAGTTTAAAGTTTTGATATTTTTTTATTTGAATTTGTTTGGAATTTGGAATTTGTTATTTGAAATTTATTTTGCATTAGCAAAATCGTGGCGGGTATAGTTCAATGGTAGAACAGCGGGTTGTGGTCCCGTTGACCTGGGTTCAATTCCCAGTACTCGCCCAAACAGGGTTTCGCGAAGCGATCCCGCACCCGCAGTGGTGCGGGACAATTCCCTTTACTCGCCCAAATTAAATTAACTCTATGAAAAAATTTTTATTTATCATTGCTCTTTTAGCCCTATTCACCGCTGGTTGCAATTTAGTTCCAACCACCCAAAACCAAACTCCGGTTAATCATCCGGTTATCACTCACTCGTTTGTCAGTTTTTTAGTCTCACCTGATGTTTATACAAAATATTGCGATGGTGTAAATATGGATAGTGCCGGTTATAGAAAATCCTTAACCAAACTGGAAACCCAAGTTGTGACTGGTAATTTATCCACAAACGCGGAAATTGCAAAAGAGGCCGTTATCTTAACTTCAAAAGCAGCAACCCTTGAAACCATGATTGATAATAATCCTGATTTTGTAAGAATAATCGGGGATACTGCTTATATGAAACCAATTGATGGCTGGGCCGGTGTTTCTATTTTTTTGTGCGCCTGGCAACCGCTTGTAGAAATAAACCTTCTGCAATTCCCGGAAATAAAAAATGTTGCCTGGATGAATGATTTACAAAAATGGCAGGAACTAAGCCAGTAAAGCTGGGGGGACTAGTATTTTTTGGTAATTGTGCTATTATTACTTTATGAAAATTTTACCTTTGTACGTAGAAAGAAGTCGAATTTCTGCAAAAGGCTAAGGTTTTGCAGTTTAATTTACTTATTAAAAAACATGAACGGAAAAATCAAAAGATTAACCGATAAAGGTTTTGGCTTCATTGCTTCTGACGAAACCCCAGACAAAGATGTTTTCTTCCATTCCACCTCGCTTGTCGGAGCCAGCTTTGCTGATCTTAGAGAAGGTGACGCTGTAACCTTTGATATGGAGGATTCAGAAAAAGGTCCTCGCGCTATCAATGTAAAAAAGGTCTAAGAATTACTTCTTAAATTTAATTCCCCCCGCGTTGCCAGGCTTCGGCCTAGACGAGCGGGGGGTTTTAAATTTGAAAAATTATATATTTTAAAAGGACTCGTTCATTGAACGAGTCCTTTTTGATTTTAACGAACTTTTAGTGTCTTGGCTTCAAAGGTAATGCCCCTTGGCTTGATAATTACCTTTTTCTGTTTGCCTCTTTTCTCAATATGTCCAGCGACCATGGCCGGAATTTTGTTCAGCTCTGAAATTTGCAGAACTCTTTTTACGTCTCTTTGAGAAACATAAAGTGCGAAACCGGCGCCCATATTTAAATTGCCATAAGCCTCTTCATCGCTGACTGGACCGTGCTCTTGTATGAACTTGAAAATTGGCTGCGGAGTCGGAATTTCTTCTACGACATAGACAAAGGGTTCGGTGTGTCGCATCAGTTTGCGCCACCCATGACCAGTGATGTTAACAGCATAATGAATCTCAATGCCAGCCTCCTGGCAATCTTCGATGACCGACACATAGATGGTAGTTGGTTTCAACAAATTCACGCCGTACGTATCGCCCTTGAAATACTTGGGGTTGGATTTTGTACCATAGTTGATCAGCGTCGCAAAGCCTCGAGGAAGTTTGGCCGCAATTTCTCTGGCCAGAGTCAAGCCATTGGCATGAATAC
>CAIXNZ010000054.1 GCA_903920975.1 Candidatus Falkowiibacteriota bacterium
ATCATGCCAGCGCTGGAACGAATGGACCTCGCACAACAAATGTTTGCCCGCCTATGTGACAGACCCCAATAAAAAGGTCCTCTGGGCAAGAGACAATAATTGCAACATTATTGCCAGATGCATTTTAAGAATCTTACCTTATGAGCTTAAGAGTAAGGGTGAAAATATCACATTGCCTTTACTGCTTTTGGAAAGGCCATATGCCTTGGGCTGGTCTGAAACAATTAATATTGGCTTGCTATCCTGGCTTGTGGAAAAAGCCGAAAAAATCAGCAAGGAAAACTACACGCCAGTCATGATTGCCTTTAAGGATCATGATTTGGAAATAGTCATGGCCAAAGCCCTGCCGAAATCAAAATTTAAGCTCACCAAGCTTAATCTTACACTGCCTCATTCATTCAATGACTTTGAATATTCTGATACCATGGGAGGCGATCTGTCCTCAGGCGCAACCGTGTCAGACATTCAAGTCTATTCATTTCTAGTAGGATCAAAAATACAAGAGGAAGAATAAAAAAATAAACCCCTCCGCGGTGCGGAGGGGTTTTTCTATAAAAAATATTTTAGATTATTTTTTAGAAAAATCAACAATTTTTAATTCTAATTTCCTATTTCCATTAAACTGATTCAAATTTACCTCGCAGACAATATCCATTTTATCGCCCATTTTAATATTTTCAATGTGTTCGCCCATGCCAAAGCCAATGGCCTCAAAACTCTTGGTCATATTTTCATGCTTTAAATAAAATTTTAAATGTTTATTGCCATTACCAACTGTTCTCATATTTTCTATCACTGAATTTTTTACCAAAAACAAAGGCTTGGGATTTTCCTTGCCAAAGGGTTCAAATTTTTCAATCTGGTCAAAAAGCTCCCAATTCAAATCCGCCAAATCCAATTCTGTCTCTATTTCTAATTGAGGCAATAAATCCTTGCCTTTTAACTGTTCATCAGCCATTTCTGTAATTCGCTTTTCAAATTCAGCTAAAGATTTTTTATTTTTCAAGGTAAAACCGGCTGCCACGGCATGACCGCCATAGACAGTAAATAGATCAGCGCATTTTTCCAAGGCATTCACTAAATTAAACTCTGGCACGCTTCGACCAGAACCAATTAATTTTACACCAGCTTTGCCAATAACAATGGCTGGGCGATTATACTGGTCTTTAAGTTTGCCACTGGCCAAACCGATCACACCCACCGACCATTTGCCCATGGCCAAGATAATACTTTTCTTATCCAAATCTTTAATTTGAGATTTTATGTCATCAATAATTTTTTCAGTGGCGCTTTGACGCTTTTGATTGCTTTTTTCCAAACTACTGGCTATTTTTTCAGCTTCTTTGGCATTATTAGTAATTAATAATTCGTAGGAAACATTAGCATGATCCATGCGACCGGCCGCATTTAAACGCGGGCCCAGCACAAAGCCAATATTTTCTGAATTTATTAGTTCTTCTTCAGTAATCGGCCAAACCCCGGCTTTTTCCGCCAAAATTTTCAAACCAATTCTTTTGGTTTTATTTAAAACAATTAAACCGAATTTTAATAGGGTGCGATTTTCTCCAAGCAAGGGCATAACATCAGTCACTGTACCAATGGCCACTAAATCCAAAAGCCATTTTTCATAACCAGGCGGAAAAACATTTTTCTTGTCGCGGCTAATAATTCCCTGAGCCAATTTAAAAGCTACGCCCACGCCAGCTAATTCATAATAGGGATAATTACAGGCTTTGACTTTGGGATTAATAATCGCCAAAGCTTTCGGCAATTCCAATGGTTCTTGATGATGATCAGTCACAATAACATCAATCCCCTTTTTAGCGGCCAAAGCAATTTCTTTTTTATTACTGATGCCGCAATCAACCGTAATAATCAGCTTGGCTTTTTTGCGCATCAAATATTTTAAAGCTTTGATATTCATGGCATAACCCTCTTTTTCACGATGTGGAATATAAATATCATATCTGGCACCCAGCATTTCTAATACATTAGCCAATAAAACCGTGCTGGTGACGCCATCAGCGTCATAATCGCCATAAATATAAATTTTTTCCCGTTTGGCCACGGCTTGATAAATTCGCTCCACAGCCTTGGCCATGTCCGGAAATAAAAAAGGGTCAAGAATATCTTGCCCATAATCAGGATGCAAAAATTCATCAATTTTGGCTTGAGTATTTAAGCCTCGATTAATCAGCAACTGTAAAATCAAGGGCTGAATTTCGCCAAATTGCTTTTTTAATTCCAAAGATACTGGTTCTTGCAAAACCCAGCGTTTTTTCATCTATTTGAATGAATAATTAATAAAATAAAGGGCCCAATGTCCAAATAATCATTGATAAAATCATGAATATCGCAAAAATAATCCAGATTAATCGAAAGCCATGTTTTTGCCATTTGAATTTCATACTCAAATTATACTCTATCTTTTTAAGACTTTCAAAAAAGTTTCAGTCGGAATATCAACCTTGCCAGCGCCCAGCTTGGCCATTTTCTTTTTACCTTTTTTCTGTTTATCCAATAATTTATTTTTTCGGGTCACATCACCGCCATAAAGCTTGGCAATTACATCTTTACGGAAAGCTGCCAATCTTTCAGCAGCAATAATTTTACCGCCAATAACGGCCTGCAATTTAACCACGAACCATTGCTTGGGCAATGATTCTTTTAGGGTTTCCACGACTCTTTTACCAACGCGAAATGCTTCATCACGGTAGACTAAAGTTGCTAAGGCCTCAACCGGTTCTTCAGCCACCAAGATGTCTAGCCTGATCACATCGGCTACTTGATAGCCGACAAATTCATAATTAAGTGAAGCATAGCCAGAACTTACACTTTTTAATTTGTCATAAAAATCAGTCAGAATAGAAGCTAGGGGCATTTTGTAATGCAAAATAATGCGGCGTTCCACTTCTGATTCGGCGGCCAAATATTCAGTATTAATATATTCCCCTCTTTTTTCAATAACTAATTGCATTATGGAACCCAAATATAATTCGGGCGCAATAATGTCTGTTTTAATCATCGGCTCTTCAATTTTTTCTATGTAGTTTTGGTCAGGTAAATCAAGCGGACTTTTTATGATGATCTGATTGTCTTCTAATTTTTCCAAAGCCAAACGGTCGCGGGATTTTAGCTTAGCCTCAAGATCCTTTTTCAAACCCATGGACTTAAGCGACACTTTATAAGCCACGCTGGGAATAGTCACGACTAAATCCAGATTAAATTCTCGTTTTAACCTTTCCTGAAAAATTTCTAAATGAAGCAGGCCTAAAAAGCCGCAGCGAAAACCAAAACCCAAGGCCGTGGAATGTTCTGGCTCAAAAAATAAAGCCGCGTCATTTAATTTCAGTTTGGCAATGGCTTCGCGCAATCTATTAAATTCACTGCCCTCTTTGCAAAAAATTCCGGCAAAAACCATGGGGCGAACTTCTTTATAGCCTGGCAAAGATTGAACATCAGCGCCAACCAAAGTAATGGTATCGCCGACTCGGCATAATTCCACTTCTTTTAAACCACTGACAATATAACCGGTGCCGCCAGCTTCTAAATTGGCGCGCGCTTCCATTTTTGGCTTTAAAACTCCGACTTCAAGACATTCGGCTTGTGTAGAACTGGCCATCATATAAATCTTTTGTCCGGCTTTTAGCGATCCATCGATGACGCGCACATAAACAATCACGCCTTTAAATTCATCGTAAAAAGAATCAAAAATCAAAGCGCGAAAAGGATTTTCTTTTATACCAAGCGGTTCTGGCACTTTTTTTACCACTTCGTCTAAAATAGCCAGCACCCCCTCTCCTGTTTTGGCAGAGCACAATAAAATATCTTCATCTTTACAGCCAAGCAGATCAATAATTTCCAGTTTTGTTTTTTCAACCTGCGCAGCCGGCAAATCAATTTTATTAATGACTGGAATCACAACCAAATCCTGTTCCATGGCCAAATATAAATTGGCAATTGTCTGGGCCTGAATACCTTGCGTCGCATCAACTAAAAGAATTGCTCCTTCTACACAAGCCAGGGAGCGAGAAACTTCATAAGTAAAATCAACATGGCCCGGAGTGTCAATTAAATTCAAAATATAGTCCTTATAATCCATCTGGACAGGAGTTAATTTGATGGTAATTCCTCTTTCCCTTTCCAAATCCATAGAATCCAATATCTGGGCTTTCATTTGCCTTTTTTCCACTGTGCCTGTCAATTCCAAAAAACGGTCAGCCAGCGTGGACTTACCGTGGTCAATATGCGCGATAATGCAAAAATTTCTTATTTTATTTTGATCCATATGAAAGAATTTTAGCAAAAAATTAAGAATTAATCAATTCTGACAAAATAAAAAGGCCCACTTTTTACAGCAGGCCTTGAAAATTGCGATGTTATTATTTCTTGTCGTTTTCACTTTTGGGTGCTACTGGCTCACAAGCAACCTCCTCAACTGAGCCTTCCATCTCAAGAAGGTTTTGCGCCAGCAAACCACGATCAGCTCGATCTATCTCTAGCCATTGTTTCGCCGCCTCTTTAGACAACGGCTTCGACAACAATTCTCGAAGCTCTTCATCAGTCAGATGATCTATGTCCTTCATCCTAGACCTCCCTTGGCAAATTACTTTGCCGGTTTGAGTTATTGTTCCCAATTCTTTCCCCATTTCTCATTTTCGCCATTTGCTTTTTTGTTTTGGCGTTTTGGGGTTTTGTTTTTTCTTGATGATTGGGAATAACAATAATCAGAGGTCTCTATATTTTTAATCTCTTGTCCTTTCAGTAAGAGATATTTTTAAGGTTCGTTAAAACATTTTAGCATTAAAAAATATTTTTGTCAATGCTTTGTTATGGAAATAAAAAAGCGAAAACAATCTACGATGTCACCCTGAGGCTCTCGAAGGGTGGCGTCATGGTTCGAGAACCTCACCATGACAGGATTGTTTTCGCCCATCCATGCCCTAATTCCTAATTACTAATACCCAATAACTAAACCTCCACATTCTCATCCATTGAGGCCTGCGGATAATTGGCTTTTTCTTTAAATAATCTTTTCTTCAAAGCGCCGGCAAAGGTAAATATTTCCTGTGATTTTAAAAGCATGGCCACAACAATAAAAACCGCGATACCAACTAAGCCTGCCAGCAAACCTTGCAAAAATACTCCTAAAAACGTCTCTGTGCCAAAATATGGCTCAATGCCGAATTTCATAAATTGAGTTGTTACGGCCAAAGCCAAAGTGGCTAAAGAAATTTTTAAAACAGAGATAATAATATTTTTTTCATCAAGGCCATCTGTTCTGGTACGCAAAGCCAGCCACAATAAAATAAAATTTAAAATTGAGGAAATGGAAAATGCTAAAGCCAAACCAGAAACCCCAAAATTAAAACCGTAGCTCCCTATTTCAAATGGTTTGGTTAAATATAAACTTAAAAAGATATTTATTACTGCAGAAATCAAGCCCAGGATAAAAGGCGTAGCAGCATTGGAAAAAGCATAAAATCCCCGAATCAATAAAGGAATCAAGGCTTGAGCAAAAAGACCTAAAGAAAACATGGCCAAAGTTTCCATGGTCAAAACAGTATCTTCCCAGGTAAAAGCGCCTGTGCCCAAAATCACACGCACTATCTGGGCGCGTAAGATCAAAATCAAAGCTGAAACCGGAATTAAAAAAAACAAAATTTCTCTGGTGGTATTGGAAAAACTATGGACAAATTCCTTTTTATCTTCTTTGAGCGCTAAGGCTGACAAAGTTGGAAAGGCGGCTATGGCGAAAGAAACTCCGAAAATACCGATAGGAAATGATTGTAAATTGTTAGCCAGATTAAAAACCGACAAAGAGCCAGAAGCTAAAGTCGAAGCCACAATTGTTATGACGACCAAATTTATCTGATTAATGCCGAGAGTCAAAGTTCTGGGAATCATCATTTTACCGATTTCTCTGATACCAGTGTCTTTCAAATTAAATTTAAATTTATACTTGAAGCCCAAAAATTTGCACGAAGGAATTTGCACAATCATGTGCAAAAAAGCGCCTAAAACAACGCCATAGGCCAAACCATAAACACCCCAATATCTGACAAAAACCAAAGCGCCAATGATTATGCCAACATTATAAAAAATCGGAGCAAATGAATAAACAATAAATCTTTTGAATGATTGTAAAATACTGCCAAAAACACTGCTGACACCCAAAAATAAAGGACTTAAAAACATTATTCTAGTTAGCATTGTCGTGGTGGCCATTTTTTCGGCATCAAAACCAGGCGTGATTAATTTCATTATTTGCGGTGCAAAAATAAAAAATATTCCGCAAACAATTAGTAAACCGATAACCAAAATATTAAGTATTTCGCTAACCAATTGCCAAGCTTTTTCCTCACCCTTGGTTTGCAAATATTTTGTAAAGATGGGGATAAAACCGGCGGATAAAGCGCCCAAGATCAATAAATTGAAAATTAAATCAGGAATTCTAAAAGCCGCATAA
>CAIXNZ010000055.1 GCA_903920975.1 Candidatus Falkowiibacteriota bacterium
ATCTCCAACATTTACTATATCGCGGTAGTTTATTATCCCTATTTGTACGATTTGTTGCCAATAGAAAGATAGGTTTTTGGGAAAATATGGGTTAATAATTAGTCCTGAGATTACGCCTAGAAATGGGGCTAATATTAGTTTAAAATTATCAAGGGAAAATAAATTCTTAGCAAAAATATATAATTTTTTATTTAAGCCCCAAGCCAAGTCGCCTTTAAATACAAAATTTATAGAATTTGCCACGACATATAAACCTGCCATACCCAAAATCAACAAAAAGCCACCATATGACCAAACGTAAAAAAAGGAAAGAAAAAATAACGGCCATAATTTTCTTTTAAAAATACAATAAATTCCACTAAATAAAATAATTAGAGAAAAGGCGCTGGCTTTAGCCAAAGAAATCCTAAAAAGTAGAGCCGGCGAAAAAATTAACAACAGCGAAAAAAATTCAGGATAAATTAATTTATATTTTTTGAAAATGGTATAAGACAATAAAATAAATACCGTAGCCAAAATTACAGTATAAAATTTAAAGCCAAGCCAATCGCCGAGTGTATAAATAAAGGGTATAGCTAAAACATGATAAAGAAAATGGTGGTCAATATAATAATCTTTTAAGACTGTAAATTGCAACCAGGGAAAATTTAATATCGGCCCTTTACTGTCAAAAATTAGCTTGGACATCTTCAAATGATAGAAAGAATCAGGATCTAAAAAACTCGGGCTGGCTTGGATCCAAAGATAGACAAATAAAGCCATTAAAAATATGAGTAAATACAAAATAAACTGATTATTGGCAATCAGTTCTTTTATTTTAAATATAATTTTCCCAATATTCATATTATGATTATACCAGCTAGCTTTGGTTCTGCAAGTTACTATCATCGATAGTAAATATAAATTTTATTGCTAAGAAATCCCCTTTTTTCTAAATCAATGATTTTATTCGGCTGCCAATTTTTCATAGTAAAAGTGTTGGAAATTACCATTGTGCCTGGCTTCAGTTCATTAATAAATTTTTTTTCTAATAGTTCCATCTCCTTGGGCATTAAAAAACAAAAAATATAATTAGCCTCAGATAAATTTACTTTTAAAAAATCTCTAAAATACACGCTTATCTTTTGGTGGCTAAATAGGTTAAAAAATTTAGCTAATAGAAAGGGTGGCAGTGAATATTCATAGCCAACACATTCCACATCTTGTTTTTTTGCTAATAGTCTCAAAAAACGCGCATCCCCACAGCCCAATTCGTAAACTTTTGTTTTTGGCTCAAATCTAATATTTTCCAAAATTTTTGCAACTATCTTTTTCGAACTACGCACAAAAGGAGCATGCCCCAAAAATATAGTTCGATAGCTACCATGTAGAACTGAAACCAAACAAATTACTAACAAGCCTATGTCTAGTATCCCAAAATAAAACGCACAATTTAGAAATCCGAAGTGAAGAAGAGCCAAGGGGATTAAACATAATATTGATAGAACTATTATGGTGAGTATCATAATATAAAAACCTCGCTGATTATTTTGCCAAGCATGGGCGCAAAATAATCAAACGAGGTTGTGTAAACATAATTTATTATTAATAAGTTGGTTCCTCCTAAGCATTCCCCCCACTACTTCCTGATTTAATTGTAGTATAACATTTATATCAATCTTGGCAAGAAATTTCTGTGGACAGCCAATTGGTCGCTTGATTTATTCCTAAAAATTGCTAAAATCAAATTAACAACAATAAATAAAATTTAATTATATGAGTGGCCATTCCAAGTGGGCGACCACAAAAAGACAGAAGGCCGTAACCGATGCTAAGAGGGCAAATTTATTTACCAAATTAGGCCGGGCTATTTCTGTTACTGCGCGGGAAAAGGGAGGCGACCCCTTGGCAAATTTTACTTTAAGATTAGCCATAGAAAGGGCTCGAGCGGCCAATATGCCCAAGGAGAATATTGAACGCGCAATAAAACGCGGTACTGGTGAAATCAAGGGAGCAATTATTGAAGAATTGCTCTACGAAGGCTTTGGCCCGGGCGGCACAACTCTAATTATTAAATGCCTAAGCGATAACAAGAACCGCACGGCTTCTGACATTAAACATGCGCTTAATGAACATGGCGGGTCTTTGGCTGGCAAAAATGCAGTGATGTGGCAGTATGAATTAAAAGGTGTGATCAGAATTATCAATGAAAAATTAAGCGGCCAGAATCCAGATGACTTGGAATTGCGGATTATTGACCTGGGCGCCCAGGAGATTATCAGAGAAAATGATTCTTGGCTTATTTATACCAGATTAGAAGATCTCCAAAAAGTGAGTAAGGGGCTGGAAAATATCGCTTTAACTCCGGACTATGCTGAAATTGAATATGTTTCTAAGGAAAAAGTAACTTTAAACGAGGAAACACAGGAAAAAAACGAAAGACTTTTTGAAGCGCTGGATGAAATGGAGGATGTAGATAATTATTATACAAATTTAAAATAATAAATACCCCAAAGCATACGGCCAAGGGGTTTTTTATTTCTCTTTATTATAAGCAATATATTTGCTAAACTTAGAGATAACATGGCTGACAAAAAAAATCTAATAATTTTAGGTATTGACCCGGGCTTAGCTACGACTGGCTATGCCTTTATTAAAAATGGGGCAAGGCTTGAGGCCATAGATTACGGAGTTATTTCAACTTCCAGTCAGCAAGAGTTCCCAATTCGCTTAAAGTTTATTTATCAGTCTTTAAATAAGTTAATAAAGAGATATCAACCTGATGTGCTGGTGGCCGAACAGCTATTTTTCTGCAAAAACGTTAAAACTGCCCTTTTGGTCGGACAAGCGCGCGGTGTAATTTTGTTGACAGCTATATTAAATAAACTGCCAGTCTATGAATTCACTCCCTTGCAGGTAAAACAATCGGTTTGCGGCTATGGTCGGGCGGAAAAGTCCCAAATTCAAAGCATGGTAAAAATTTTATTAAAACTTAAGTCAATACCCAAGCCAGACGATGCTGCTGATGCCCTAGCCATTGCCTTAACTTATATAAACTCTAAAAAATTTCTAGATAAAACAAGGTAAAGACGCAACCTTGAAATAATTATTATAAAGTTATATAATAGTGTTAAATTAATTTATCGTTAAGTTTCTAAATAATGCCGATTTCGCAACTCACTCGCTCGCCCAAAGCCTGGCAAAAATACAAAAGAGGCAGAAGAACCTTCTTGGGCAGCGGACATCATTTTAGAAAACCCAGTAAAAGCATGATTAAAAATCTAGTTGTCTGGTTAATCATCCTGGGAATTATCGCTGTTTTATTTGGCGGGATTGTTTTTGTTGGCGCCATTGCCTGGTATTCACGCGATTTGCCAGATCCGAATAAACTAGTTGACCGTGTCGTGTCAGAATCCACTAAAATTTTTGACCGAACAGGCAAAACGGTTTTATGGGAAATGCATGGCGGAGAAAGACGCACAATTATTGAATTGGACCAAATTTCTGATTATGCTAAGTGGGCGACTATTTCTGCGGAAGATAAGGATTTTTATAAACATAAAGGCTTTAAAATCACTAGTATCATCCGCTCTATCATCGTTGATATTTTAAGAGGTAGCCGGGCCCAGGGTGGTTCTACTATTACGCAACAGCTTGTGAAAAATGCCATCCTGACTAATGAAAAAAGTATAGCGCGCAAATTCAAAGAACTAATTCTCTCCTACCAGATAGAAAAAAAATTCACCAAGGACCAAATTCTGAAAATGTATTTTAACGAAATTCCTTATGGCGGTGTTAATTATGGCATAGAATCAGCGGCCAATTATTATCTGGGCAAGCACGCTAATGAGTTAACTTTGGGAGAAGCGGCAATTTTAGCAGCTCTGCCCCAAGCGCCTACCAGATTATCGCCTTATGGTTCGCATGTCGATGAATTATTAAAGCGCCAAAAATGGATATTAGATGAAATGGTCAAGGATGGTTATATTTCCAAGGATGACGCAGAAAAAGCCAAGGCAGAAAAAATTATTTTTAACCAAGAAAATATCGGCGGAATTTTAGCTCCGCACTTTGTTTTTTACGTCAAAGAAATTTTAGCCGAGAAATATGGTGACGATACCTTAGAAACAAGCGGTTTAAAAATTATATCCACTCTAGACTTAGCCAAGCAAAAATTAGCCGAAGATGCTGTCCATAATGCCAAAGAAAAAAATCTAAAATACAAAGCCACTAATGCTGCTCTACTTTCAGTTGACGCCAAAACTGGAGAAATTTTAGCCATGGTGGGCTCGCAAGATTTTAATGATAAAGATATTGATGGACAGGTCAATGTTACTATCCAACCTAGACAGCCCGGCTCCTCCATTAAACCAATAATCTATTCGGCTGCTTTTGAAAAGGGCTTTACTACTGAAACTGTTTTATATGATGCGTATACAATTTTTGCCAAAACGCCAAAAGAATACGCACCTAGAAATTATAATAAAAAAGAATACGGTCCGATTACCTTGCGCAAAGCTTTGGCCGGCTCTTTAAATATTCCAGCAGTTAAAACTTTATATTTAGCAGGCTATGAAAATGTTAAAGACTTAATGGAGAACATGGGTTATTCAACAATTACAGATAAAACCCAATGTGGCCTGGCTTTGGTATTGGGCGGCTGTGAAGTTAAGCTTATCGATCATGTCGGCGCTTTTACGGCTTTTGCCCGCGATGGCGAGAGGTCGGAACTAGCAGCCATTTTAAAAGTAGAGGATAAAGATGGAAAAATACTTGAAGAATTTCAGGCCAAAAAGCATAAGGTGCTTGGAGAAAATTCTGTCAGACAGATTAATAGTATTCTTTCTGATGATGCCTCCAGATCCTTTATTTTTGGCTCTGGCTCACCACTAGTCATGAAAGATAGGCCCATTTGCGCTAAAACCGGCACCACCAATGATAACAAGGACGCCTGGGCAATTGGCTATACCCCATCGTTTGTCACAGGCGTTTGGGTTGGCAACAGTCGTGGTGAGAATATGACCGGTGGTGCTGATGGCGTGGTTGTGGCTGCGCCAATTTGGCATGAATACATGGCCAATATTTTAAACGGTACACCAGTGGAATATTTTAAAGCACCAGACGCACTTGACCCGAATTTACCGCCGATTTTACGCGGCCAAATGCCGGGCGAGGTTGAAGTTGAAATAGATCGTGCTTCTGGCAAACTAGCCACCCAATATACGCCAGCCACTTTCAGGGAAAAAAGGAAATTTACCGTTGCTCATGATATTTTATTCTATGTTGATAAAAATAATCCAACAGGCCCGCAACCCACAAATCCAGCTTCTGACTCTATGTTTCAACCATGGGAAGATGGCGTGAAACAATGGTATGAAAAACAAGCCCTTGAAAGTGGCACGCAATATACTTTCCAAGATCCGCCGACTGAAAGCGATGATTTACATATACCGGCAAATTTCCCAGTTCTAACACTATTATTTCCTGCAAATCAACAGCTGGTTGAAAGCAACCCAATCAATTTTCAAGTCCAGGTTAGCGCGCCAAGGGCTATCAGTCGTGTGCTCTATGAACTAGACAATAAAACCCTGGGCCAAAGCACCAGCTCTCCTTTTAATCTAATGACTTCCATAAATGGCTATGAAAATGGCTATCATAAATTAAAAGTGACTGCTTTTGATGACATTGATAATTCTTCTTCGGTTGAAATAGATATAAATCTCAAATTACAAAATTTTTAAAAATTTCACTAAGAATATCATAATAAAAAAGACCCAGTTTTGACGCTGGGTCTATTTGTTTAATTTTGGTTCATGACTCTTTCCAGCAACCGCTGGTAGATTTCCTGTTTGCTTCTGGGGTGTCTTAATATCTTCAGATATTGTTTGATGTGGGCATAAATATTACCTCGCACACAACCATGTTTTTCAACTAATTGCACAACGCTCATCTTGCTTTTCCTGAAGAAAAAATCCGTAAAAATTTTATATTCTTTCACAAGAGTACGGCGCTCTTCAACGGAAATCTTGGGATTAATACTTTTTGGCACATCGAGTAATTCCTTCTCGAAACCTCCATTCTTGATATTGTACCTTCTCCGCCATTCATAATTACGCACATAAACTATTGATTTAAAGGCCACTGCACTTACATGAAGACGCGCGCCTAAAATCTCAATTATGACTTCCTCGATATCTTTGTCACTGGCGCCCATTCCCTTCATTCTCTCGATCTCTTTGCCAAAATCCATATTTTCGGGACAAAACAAATCTCTTTTTATTGTCATCTTTTCCTCCTCTTTAAATTAGCCTAACAAATTTAATGAGTTTTGTCAATCCTATTTATTTAAAATATTTTCTGGCCGCCTCCCAAACTGAATTGTCATTTTTTACTGTTTTTAACCAATACCACCATTCCACTCCCCAAAAATAAGCGCGGAAAAAATTTGTCTTATTGGCAAATTCAGCGTTATCAACCAGCATCTTGGCATTCATGGATTTAAATTGCTGATCTAATGGAGTATTGGGCGGGTCGTGAGGAAACCAGGGCTCGGCCTGCAGTTCAGCCACATACATGGCTTCTTGGGGCTTGCCCCACAAATAGGCTTTAATGCGATAATATGAGGGAAACAAGACATAATAGCGCCAATAGCCAATATAATTGTTCCAGGTTACCCGATAAAGCGTTGTGCCAAAAAGATCGCCCATTTTAATCAAAGGAAACCAAGTACTAAGCTCCCCCGAGTCAGTTAACATTACCTTGCGACTATCTAAAGATTTGACCAAATCAACTTCTTCTTGAACATCTTTTTTTGTCATCTTGGTACATTCGCCAAAAAAATCCAAGAAAGGTTCGTTTTCAACCTGCCAAAATTCCACGGCTTTATTATTTTTATAGCGCTCAACAACTTTTTTAATATTATCTAAAATAATCGGTCTTAATATTTTTTCGTCCATTCCCTTGGCCCAGGCCGGGTCATGACATTCTGGCCAGCGCGGCTGTCTTCGGCCGACTACAATAGCCACACGTACATCTCTTTTAACTGCTTCGTTAAGCTGCCAGTCAATATCATTAAAATTATAAATATCTTTTTCCGGCTGAATCTCATCCCAATAGGTTGGTATTCTTAAATATCTGACTTTTAAATCATCCAAAATAGCCGTGTAGGTTTTTTCCCAATCCAAATTCATCTGATTGGCAAATTTTTTGGAAAAAGTTACGCCATAGACAATCTTTTTATTAGAATTATAAGTATAAGCGGCTAAAACATAATAAACTATAGCGCCAATGACTATAGCAAAAAAAATAATTTTTAAAACAATTTTTGTTTTTTTCCCCATATTTAGAGAGTTAAAAAATATAAACCTAGGCCTATTAATATTATAGCAATTATTTTACGGATAATCTCGGGACGCGTAAACTTTTCTTTCAAGACTGCATATTTTTTACCCAACAGCGCTGTGAGTAGAAAAATAAAGGCATATTGAATGGCTTGGAGCGCGTTCACCAAGCTGGCGCTGGTTAGAGCCAACGCGTAACTTTGCCCAACCACCCCCAACCCGCCCAAAATCTGCACGGCTAAAAGCAAGCCTGCCTTATTGCCTTTTTTAGGCTTTTTAAGATCTTCTTTGACAAAGTGTCTATACTTTGACACTAATAAAATTGCCAAAGCTGTTAAAATACCACCAATTCTTATCCAGAAAAAACCAGAGACAAATGGCTGGTGCGTATAAGTGTATTTTGCCAAGACATAGCTGGCTGCAAAAAATATCCCAGCATATAGCGCATAGCGCGCCTGTTTTTTTAAAACCCTTTTGCTTTCATGGTCATGATCTTTTGTGGGCCAAGAAATAATAATTATGGCCGCAACTAAAATTGCAAAGGCAAAAAATTCGCTGCTCTTTAATGATTCCGAAATAAAAAACAATGAAAAAATAAAAGTAAAAATCGGACTTGTGCCGCCCAATATCGTGATGGCCCGCGTAGTCTCCCCCAAATGCAGTGCCTGATACATAAAATAAAGTGCTAGCACAAAAGCTGGTCCGCCAGCCAAAGCCCAAAAAATATGAACTGGACTCGGGATAACCACTCCAAAAGGAATTAATAATACGGCAAAGACGCCCAAGACACCAACGTAAAAAGCATAAACAATGGGCTTGGTCTGATATTTACTGACCATCAATTTATCGCCGATATTGGCCAGGGCAAAAAGCAAGTACGCGATTATTGTGATGTAAAGCCAAAACATTATTTTATATTTAAATATTTATCCCACTTTAAATAAAGTTCCCGTGTCGCCCTTAAATCAGCGGCATTATATATGGCGATTTTTTCATATTCTTTGGCGCTAAAAAGTGGTGCCACCTCATCACCATCAACACCGTTTTCTTTGGGGCTTTTGATACCCAAAGCGCGGCAAACTATATGTAATTTCGGCCTTCTTTGCACCGCGCCATAATAAGTTAGTTGATCCATTAAATCAATGTGCAGGGCGTTAAATTTTTGACTGTTTAAATAACGATTGGACATTAAATCTTTGGTTGGCTTCACCTCATTGACAGCTGAACGCATCATTAAAAATGGCACATCAAAACCGCGACCATTGTAGCTGACAAATTCAGTATATTCTATGGCACCCTGCCAAAATTTTTCCAGCATGGCTTTTTCAGTCAAAACTTTATATTTAATTCCATCGGCTTCAAAATCTTTTACCTTGCCTTCTGGCGCTTGAAAATAAACCACACCCCGATTTGTTTCCAATTCTAAAACGCCAATGGCCACAATTTCGCCGGTAAAGGGCGAAAAGCCCAGACCATTTTTTACATTATCCAGAGCCACGGAATAGGCCTCGTCAGAATAAGCTTCTTTTTTTAACCAGTAGCTAAGAGCTTTTTGGGTGATTTCATCCATGGCTTCCCAGCTCTCGCCAATGGTTTCAATGTCAAATATTAATTTGGGCATATTTAATGAGTTTAAAGTTTTTAAAGTTATAAAGTTTACTTTATGAACCTTCTACTTTCTACTTTACAACTAAATCCATTTTAACATAAAAAGAAGCCGTTTGATATGCTTCCTTCTATAATAACTTCGACTTTTTTTGTTTTGATCGAAAAGCACAGATGTTGGGGGTAAATGCCCGAAGCCAAGACACCCAACTTTTTAAATTTACATGATGAATAAATTTGTTCAACAATTTAGTCAAAATTTTGTTTAAATACTTTTAAGATAATGGACTATCTTTTCAACAAACATTTCGTAATCATTCAACACCATCGCATTCCCAAATGATCCGGATATACCAGTAGATACCCGCATGGCAACATTGCGGGTTTGATTTAGGTAATATCTTTTATATTTTGATTTTGTGTTTATTATACGGTGATTACATTCTGGAAATTTAATAATAAATAGCAATGTTTTGATTGGGGTATGTAAGTATCTCTCTGTGTTATCTCTAGATAATACAATATATTTATCAATATTGTGGTTAGTAATTTTTTCCCATTTTGTTATTATACCTTCTTTATTATAATAGGGCATCTCTTCTGGTAGGATCAGAATTTGAAAGTACTCCTTATTGTTTGTTCTAATATTAGCTGTTTCGCCCAACATGTTTTCAAAATAATTATTTGAATTCTGGGAATAATTATTCATTACGAATTTAACCCCAATTCCAGCGATATCATTTTCATTTTTTGAAATTAGAATATCGACAGTTTTTTCCATATATCTTCCACCCATTTTCCCTTCTTTGCAGTTGCCTACGCCGAGTGATCTAACTCCATATCTTTGCCCCAATCTATTTTTAATATCATTTGCTATTGCACCATGTAATATAATTAATTTCTTATTACTTCGCGAATGCGTTTCCAAAAACTTAATAAATGATTTTTTAACTGTCCGTAGAAATTGATAATTATTCATACTTTTTAAATTAAAATAAAGCAGGTTGAGATTTAGAAAATTGAGGATGTACAAAATCTTTCAGAAAACCTTTCGCGTAAGACTTATAGCCCCCACGATAACTTTTTGAAACAGAGTTAATATGCTCTTCCATTAAGTCAGAATTTAATGCTTCACATAATTCGTAAAAATCAATATTGTTTTTCGGTTTAATACAGTATCCTGCATAAAAACTTGTTTCTTCATCTTCTATCACATAGAAACGGGGGGCAAGATTCATGGTGCTGGTTATAATTTTTTTACCAAAGCTAGTTTTTAATCCCTGATTTCTGCCAAAAGCGTAAAATTCTTCATAATTTTTACCTCCCCCCTTGTCTCTCATTCCTAAAACATCACGTTGTTGTAAAAAATATCTATACGCTTCGGGATAATCTTTTTGAAAAATATTTCGCGGTATTATTTTTTCATTTTTGTACGGAAAAATCATAAAAAGATTTTGATTTTTTCCCTTGTAAGTAGATGCTTTAATAATCGGGACGCATAGTTTTTTCTCTATCTTAAAACTATTAAGGTAAAAATAATTTTTATCACTTTTCTCTGGGGAAAAAATATAAATTTCATCTTTGAGCGTGGCTATTCCATAATGAATATTAGCGATTTCTTGAAGTGTGGAGTATTTTTTGTTAAGCTTAACAATTTTATCTAAATATTTTTTATCAAAAAATTCCCATCTTTCGGGCCTCATGTGCTGAGCAGATATTTTTTTATACTCAATATTTTTAAAATCGTTTTTAAAATTTACTGCGTACAGAAATCCCTTTGTTTTTTCTTTCTGCATAAATGTAACCGCCGTGTATGCAGTAGCATCTTTAAAAACTTGAAAATGATCAAAATTTATTATTTTTGTTAGATGTGGCAATATTAAATTGCGTAAATTTTTACCCGCTGCCGAATAAAAATGAGAGTTGGGGGTAATAAAACATATTTTACCATACTCGCTAAGTAACTTTAATGCTTGCTCAAAGAAACAAAAATACAAATCAATCGAGCCGCTGGAAGCAGTAATATAATTTTTTTGCAATTGGTCCTTTCTCCCATTTAGATTTTGTATACGAACATAGGGCGGATTACCAATTATAAAATCAAATTTTTTATCAAAATTATGGAAACAAAAGTCATCCGCTATCGCATTATATTTAGTGATTTTGATTTTTGATAATTTTTGTAAATTTTGTTTGGTTTTTTCTATATATTCCTCTGATATGTCGGTAAAATAAATATTTTCCTCTATTACTTTCTCTATTTTTTTGCCTGATAATTTTGAAAATTTTTGAGCCGCGGCAATTATAAAAACCCCCTCACCGCAGCCCGCATCCAGTATTTTCTCATTTCCTCTTATTTTTTTGCCACTTGATACTTCGTCAATCATAAAATCAGCCACCCATCCGGGGGTAAAGACAACGCCATTTTGTTTTTTGATTGCGGCGTTCATGTTTATATTATAGCAAAATTTTAGGATAAAAAAAATCGTTTTTTTTGCGGTTTTTACTACCTTAATTTTAACATAAAAAGAAGCAACTTGATATGCTTCTTTTATTATACTGACTGGCCTCTTTATTTCAGACAAGGGCCATGAGAGATCCTACCACCCTTGGCAAGAATGTTCCGAAACTAAAAACCCTAGGCTTCTTTTTCCAAACTATCCAATATTTTGTTTGCCCTACTATACAAATGGTCAAATGTAATAATTTCAATTCCATGCAAACTATCGTTTAATAAACGAAATGCTGTTTTTTCTTCTAACTGCCAAGTGTCAGATCTCCCAAGAATTATTGTACACTTTGGCTTTACTGGCGTTTCGCAATCATTCTTTCTACACCAATCAGCATCAGAAAACTTTTTCTCAACTTGAAAAATATAGTTTGTAGCCTGAGTGATTGCACCTTTTAATTCTTCGCTGTACTGTAGAAAATTTCTGTATTTTCTATAACTTCCGTTAGAATTTTTTTGCCAAAATTCAACATGCGGATGCTTAATTTCTACAATATCAATAAATCCGTCATCGGATTCAAGCAAGTAATCCGCCGTATCCCATAAATCAATTCTGCTTTCATCAAGTAAGACAAAATATGATAGACCAAACATCCATCTATTTTTTTCTAAAAGTGGCTGCCAGTAATTACGCTCTATTTTCTTCGTATCAGCAAGAGATATCTTAAACTCTTCTAGCGCGATCCTCCTGGCTTGGACCAACTTGTAAGTTAATATTTTCTTGTCTAACTCTGGGTATTGTTCCTTAAACAACTGATAGATTGTTTCCTTGTTTTTTGAAGATCGTAATATTTGTCGAACTAAATCAACGGTCACATCGTCATTTGATAAAATAGCCGAGGTATAATCTTTGGATAAAATATCTATATTAAGCAAAGCTTCGTTGGCTTTAATATAGGCGGAAAGTTTTTCGAGTGATGTTCTGCCGGAAATAGTAAACCCAGCATCAGAAATAATATTCTCTTCATCCCAAAATGGCGCCTCCTTTATCTTTTTGAATTTGGAAAACTTTAACGCGTAATGGTGCGTCTTTTTCTGTTGCTTGTCGGGAATGAATGTCGCCTGAATTTTTACAAGATAAATGACTCTTGTTCTGTCGGTTAATTTTTCTGCATTAACAAAAATGGGGTCGGGAAATCCGAAATTTTTTGCTTTCTTTACATGTAAATTATAAAACTCCAGTGCATCCATGATTTTTAAATAAAGGCCAATAAAATATCGTAGTTTAACTATTATTGTTTAATCGGCATTATAATATACAAGTAATCTAGGGCGGCGATGGCTTCATTTTTTTCATCAAGACTTTCAGCTGGCCGCAAAACGCAAGGATTGGCCGCGTCAGTCATTTCAAAAATCACATCAGTGGAGTCAATATTTTGCAAACCATCCAGAAGATAACGATAATTTATGACCACTTTATTATTTTCACCCTCAATTTTTCCCCCAACCTTAGATTTGCTCTCACCCATCTGGTTATTGGTTGAGGAAACAATCAGCTGGCTTTCTTTAAGTTCCAGATTAACGTCATAGATGCCGGAGCGGGAAAATAAGGAGGCGGTTTTGGCGGCTTTGATAAAATCCGCGATATTCACAACTGCCCTGGTTTTATAATTAGTCGGAATTATTTGCTTATAGTTCGGATATTGGCCCTCAATAACACGGGAAACCAATTCAACGCCATTAAAAACAAATAAAACCTGATTTTCTTCAAAATATATTTCAATCTTTTCCAAGTCAGTGGATTCTTCTTCACTACTGCCAGATCCGGACAAAGTAGACAGGATCCTAAAAAGTTCCTGTATTGTTTTAGCTGGTATTATCACCTCTTTTTCCTCTTTCACTTCCTCGCTTAATTTAATCTTTTTTTCAGCAAGGCGATAGCTGTCAGTGGCGGCAATTGTTAAATTCTTGCCGCTAAAATTAAAATAAACTCCGGAAATTTCAGGTCTTGTTTCAGAGACAGAAACAGAAAACAACACCTGGGTAAAGGCTTTTAATAAATCTTCAATACGGCAAATATATGGAGTCTTTTTTTCTACC
>CAIXNZ010000056.1 GCA_903920975.1 Candidatus Falkowiibacteriota bacterium
GAATTTTGGTCCGTCTCTACACATTATAGTGGTAACCTTGCGCTGTAACCATAATTGCATTTATTGTCATGCTAGCGCCGGTAAAAGCCAAGATAAGGGGCTGGACATGGATTTGGCGACCGCCAAAAAGATTGTAGATACTATATTTAAAACCACCACCAACGCAGTCGCCATAGAGTTTCAGGGTGGCGAGCCATTACTCAATTGGCCAGTGGTAAAATTCATTGTTCAGTATGCCAGGGAAAAAAATAAATTAGAAAAAAAGAGTTTGCAGATCAGATTGGTTTCAAATTTAAGCTTAATGGATGAGGAGAAAATGAATTTTTTTATTGATAATGAGATAAATTTTTGCACCTCGCTTGATGGTGACGAAGAAACGCACAATTATAACCGCGTTTATACCGATGGCAACAGTTTTGAGGAAACTGTTAAATGGATAAAAAAAATTCAGGCGGTCTATACAAAAAAATATAAAGGTAAAAAGAAGAATTATTTTACAGTAGGCACTTTAATAACAGTAACCAGAAAAACTCTAGCAAATTACCAAAAGGTCGTTGATACATATTTGGGTTTAGGCATAAGATCGATTTATCTGCGCTACTTGAATCCCTATGGTTTTGCTTTATCAGCCAAGGAAAAAATTTGGTATACTCCGGAAGAATATATCAAGTTTTATAAAAATACTTTTGATTATATTTTAAAGAAAAATTATCAGGGCAGATTATTTATGGAAGCAACTGCGGTGACATATTTGAGAAAAATATTATTGCAAGAAGAACCAAACAATTTGGATATGCGATCACCTTGTGGCGCCGGAATCGGCCAACTGGCTTATAATTACAATGGCGATGTTTATACTTGTGATGAGGGTAGGATGATCTCCAGGATGGGCGACGAGATGTTTAAACTGGGTAACGTCAATGCTAATAGTTTTGATCAGCTGATTAATAATAATCTGTGCAAATCAATCTGCAGCGCTTCTTGCACTTTCGGCTTAGCCGGCTTTAGCGAAGATGTTTACCAGCCATATATAGGAGTTTGCCCAGTCTATAATTATTCGCTTTATGGCAATCTTTTCCCGGCCATGGCAAATAATTTCAAGTGGCAGATAGACAAGCAGATTTTGGATTATATATTTGTCAAATTAAAAAACAAAAAAAATAAAGATATTTTTAGGGAATGGATAAAACGTTCCAAGCCCCCGATTATGAACTTCAAATCAACAAAATAATAATCTATATTATGAAAAATAAATTGCCACAATTAAAGAAAAAATTTCAGGATTTTCTAAATGATGAAGAGGGTAAAATTACTAAAAAAGATATTATCATGCTGGGAATTGGCGTAACTGCCCTTGGTCTAATAGCTGAAGAAGCCCATGCGGTTCCGATTTGCAACCCAGGTGGAATCGATGGCCCTGAAGAATATTTGCCAAGTGATGCTGCCTATTTTTTGCATCAAACAAAAGGTTCGGGCGCGCCTGGCTGTTGGTATTATTATGAAAATTCCACTAATTGTTTAGTGCCAGGAAGAATACCAAAGGGAGGGGGAAATTTTCCCACTTCGCAGGGAGAATTTACTGATTATTCATATGTTTTGAATAAAGATCAGATGAAGGCGCATGGAGATTACAATCACGATCCCACGCTAAAAAATCCTCCAATATGGGCAAGTACTAGCGATGTAGCTCAAATGCAAAATGGGCATAATAATTTTGTTCATAATGAAGGAAATACCGGGTCGCATTGTTCGCATGGCAGCCACGGTTCGCATGGCAGCCACGGTTCGCATGGCAGCCACGGTTCGCATGGCAGCCATGGTTCGCATGGCAGCCATGGTAGCCACGGTTCGCATGGCAGCCATGGTTCGCACGCATCGCATGGATCGCATGGCAGCCATGGTTCGCACGGTAGCCATGCTCAATGGTAGAACTTATGGATTTAATCTATGTAATTACATATAGGTGTAATTTAAGATGTAGCTATTGTTTAGTAAAAAAGCAAAATTTGTCAATTTCCAAAAAAATAATTAATAGTTCAGTACAATTAATAAGTTCCAAGATAAGGAAAGTACGTATTTTTGGAGGAGAGCCGTTACTAGAATTTAAGTTATTGCAGTATTTAATTAAAAAAATCAGAGCAAAAAATAAATATTTGCCGATTTATATAACGACAAATAGCATATTGCTAGATGAAAAAAAAATTTCTTGGCTTAAAAGAAATAGACTGCAATTATCAATTAGTTTGGATGGTAATGAATTTACTCAACTAAAAAATAGGAAAGGTTTAAATTCGTTTAAAAAAATAATATGGAACTTGCCAAAATTGTCGCCCCAAACCATTTATAATTTAGTTATTGCGCCCAATACGGCAAAATATTTTTTTTATAATTTTAGATATTTAGTCAATTTAGGAATAACCAGATTTAATATTTTACCAGCTTATTACAATAATTGGTCAAGCCGTCAAATAAATAATTTAGAAAATAATTTTGCTTTAGTTTATAATTATATTAAGAAAAATTCATTGCAAAATAAATTGTACCTGCAGAATTTAGATAATTTTACCGAATTGACTCTTTTTAATAAAGCGCTGGTTATTGATTGCGACGGAAAAATTTACAATACAACCGCGGTTTTAACAGAAAAAATAAGATTGGCAAAAAAACTTTTTCAAATTGGTGATTTTAAAAAAAATCAAACGCAAATTTCAAATAGAAAAGTAGTTCAAAAACAGTTTGATGAATTGGTTGGGAAAAAAGACATGAGAATTAATA
>CAIXNZ010000057.1 GCA_903920975.1 Candidatus Falkowiibacteriota bacterium
AAAGGTGAATAGGAATAATAGGAGAAATAGGAAGAAGAGGAAAAAAAGATAAAAGGTTATTTCTTTTTCCTGCTATCTTTATTTCCTTTAATCCTTTTATCCTCTAAAACCTCTAAAACCTATTTAGTCATTAGCTCATCTAATTAAAAACTATGTTTGGTCAAAAACCAGCCAATGTAAAACCGCAGACAGAATCCAAGACAAAATTGGAACCGTATGAAATTCATGTCATGCCTGTTAAATTCCATAAATATTTAGCGCCGAAAAAAACTAAATTTGGCCGCTATCTTTTGATTGGCGTGATAATTTTGATATTTGTGGCAGCATCAGGGTTGGCGGCTTATTATTTTTTTGTAGTTTTGCAACAAGGCACTCAGCCGATTCTTAATACAAACTTTCAGCCGGTTTTGAATACTAACAATAACGCCAATCAGAATCAAAATCTTAATATGACCAATGAGAACTTAAACGCTGAGAATATTAACGCAGATCTTAATACTAATATAAATGCAAATTTGAATGCCAATATAAATACAAATGCCAATCTTAATACTAATATAAATGCCAATGAGAATGCGAACTCCAATGTAAATACCAATATTAATTTGAATACCAATGAAACATCACCTGCAATCAGTACCCATTTTAGCAGTCCAGATGCTGACCGCGATGGCTTAACCGATATTGAAGAGCTGTTGTATGGTACAGAAAAAAATATGCCCGATACTGATGCTGATGGCTTTTTAGACGGTTCAGAACTTATTAACTTATTCAATCCTTTAGCGGGCAGTGGTTCTCTTTTAGTCACATCCGGCCTGGTTAATACTTACGAAAATCCAGTTTTTAATTATCAAATTTATTACCCAGCGAAATGGATGGCACGGCCAGTTGACCAGAGCTTAAAAGAAGTGGTTTTCCAGTCTGGTACTGATGAGTATGTTTCAGTTTTGGTACAGGATAATCCTGATCAGCTTGCATTGGTAAATTGGTTTTTAACCATTGAACCAAACGCCAATTTAAATTTGATGGAAAAAAGCACAACTAAGGGCGCTATGGAAGCATTGCTCTCGGTTGATAAATTAACCACTTATTTTTATTCTGATAAAACTCCGGATGAAGTCTATATTGTTAATTACAATATCAATAATAGAACCCAGATTAATTGGCAAACAACTTATGAAATGATGGTAAATAGCCTTAGTATTGTGCCGAAACTATAAAAGGTATGGTTATTAATTTTTATAATAAGACAAAGTTTAAACTGGTTTTTAAACGCAAAGATTTGATTGGGCTAATAAAGAAAGTCGTTCAAGAGCTGAAAATTTCTGACAATTTTGAGATGACATTATTAGCGGTAGGAGATAGAGAAATCAGAACCTTGAATAAAAAATACAGACACAAAGATAAAGTTACTGATGTTTTGTCCTTTGGCCAAAGGGGAGGGGGCAAAATAATATTGCCCAAAGAAAAAAATCCTTATCTAGGCGACATTATAATTTGCTACCCGCAAATAAAAAGACAGGCCATGAAATTCGGCCACACTTTTGTAGAGGAATTTACTTTGCTGGCCATCCACGGTTTTTTGCATCTAGTGGGTTTTAATGATGACACGCAAAAAGAGTGGATGAAGATGGAGAAAACCCAAAATAAAATATTAGCAAAAATTTATGATTGAACATAGACGTCTAATGCAAAGTTTTAAATATGCGCTTCTAGGCTTAAAAAAAGTTTTTATAGAAGAGCAGAATTTTCGCATTCATTCCATTATTGCCTTATTGGTAATTATTCTGGGTTTTTATTTTCAAATCACTGTCTGGCAATGGATTATCGTTATTTTATTAATTGCCTTAATTTTAATATTAGAAATTATTAATAGTATTTTTGAACGGCTTTTGGATTTAATCAAGCCGCGCCTCCACGAATATGTCGGCGATATTAAGGATATGACAGCAGCCGTGGTTTTTGTGGGCGCAGTTCTGGCCGTTCTGATTGGGCTGATAATTTTTCTGCCCTATATTTTAGCCAAATTTTTTAGTTAATTTAGATAATTTATGGCACAAGATGAAATCATAGTTGGTCTGGATATTGGCTCCTCTTCAATAAAGGTAGCTATTGGCCAGCGTTCAAATTCCAATGAAAAGGATAAAAACTCCAAATTGCATATTATTGGGGCAGTGGAACAGCCTGCTGAAGGCATAAATCGAGGTGTTGTGACTAGTATTGAAGATGCTTCAGCCAGCGTGACCAAGGCTCTGGATAAGGCGCAAAATGCCACTGGCTTACCCATTGAATCGGCATATGTTAGTATTTCCGGCGGCCATATAACTTCTCAAATTAGTAAGGGAGTTGTAGCTGTTTCCAAGACTGACGGTGAAATCAGGGCTGAGGATGTGGAGCGCGCCATTGAGGCAGCTAAAACAGTCACCACTCCGCCTAATTATGAAATTTTGCATGTTATCCCGCGCAGTTTTACCATTGATGGCCAATCCGGCATCAAAGATCCGATTGGCATGACTGGCGTAAGGTTGGAAGTAGAAACATATATTATTGAAGGCCTGACTTCACAGATTAAGAATTTAACCAAATGTGTTTATCAGACTGGTTTGGATATTGAAGATTTAGTTTTATCAACCTTGGCAACCAGTGACGCGGTTTTAACCAACCGCCAAAAGGAATTGGGAGTAGTGGTAATAAATATTGGCGGAGCCACGACTAACATTGCGGTTTTTGAAGAAGGGGATTTACTGACCACGGCCGTCATACCAATTGGCTCTGAGCACATTACTTCTGATATTGCCATTTGTTTGCGTACTTCTTTTGATGTGGCCAATGCCGTAAAATTAAAATACGGAGTGGCCAGCACCAAAGATGTTGAGCGCAAGGAGGAATTTGATCTGCATGAGTTTGATGAAAATGAAGAGGGTCTGATTTCCAAAAAATATCTGGCCGAAGTGATTGAAGCGCGCGTTGAAGAGATTTTAGAAAAAGTTGATGAGGAATTAAAAAAGATTGCCAAAAGCGGTGCTTTGCCGGCAGGCGTGATTTTGACTGGCGGAGGCGCTAAATTGCCAAAATTAATTGATGCCTGCAAAAGAAAATTAAAATTACCAGCGGCCATGGGCTATCCCTATGATATTATTAGCGTCATTGATAAAGTTAATGATTTGTCATTTACCACAGCTGTTGGCTTGGTAAAATGGGGAGCATCCAAGCAAAGCAGCTTCTCCAGATTTAAAAGCGTGACACATGCCACTGACCGATTAAAAAAATGGTTTAAGTCCCTGATGCCTTAAAAAACACCTGAACACATTATTTGTCCGAATATGTGCAAAAAGCGGTTTACAGCCGCTTTATTTATTGTTAAAATGTCAGTAGATAGCTTAAATCATTAATTTTTTACAAATATGGAAATTAAGCCAGAGATTGAAACTTTCGCTAAGATTAAGGTAATTGGCATTGGCGGTGGCGGCGGTTCAACAGTCAATAATATGGTTAATTCTAGAATTAAAGGGGTTGAATTTGTTAATATCAATACTGATGTTCAGGCCCTGCACCATTCGCAGCCAAACAAAAAATTACATATTGGCAAAACCGTAACTCGCGGATTAGGCGCTGGCATGAATCCAGAACTTGGTGCTAAAGCGGCCGAAGAATCACAGAATGAAATAAGGGAAATATTAAAAGATGCTGATATGGTTTTTATTACCTGCGGTTTGGGCGGCGGCACTGGCAGCGGCGCTTCACCCATGATTGCTGAAATTGCCAAAGAGTCAGGAGCTTTGACAGTGGCGGTGGTGACCAAACCTTTTTCCTTTGAAGGTGCCCAAAGAAAAACCATCGCTGATCAGGCCTGGAATAATCTCAAAGACAAAGTTGATACTTTAATTACTATTCAAAATGATAGACTGCTTCAGATCATTGATAAAAAAACTTCTTTAGTGGAAGCCTTTTCTATTGCGGATGATGTTTTGAAACAAGCGATCTCTGGCATCTCAGAAATAATTACTGTGCCGGGCAAAGTGAATGTTGACTTTGCGGATGTTAAAACAATAATGGCAGAGCAAGGCACCGCTCTAATGGGCATTGGCCAAGCCAGCGGTGAAAACAGAGCAGTGGAAGCTGCCAAGGCGGCCATCTCCAGTCCGCTTCTGGAATTATCCATGGATGGCGCCAAAGGAGTTTTATTTATTGTGACGGCCAGTCCAGACTTAAGTATGTATGAAATGGATGAAGCAGCAAAAATTATTACCAGTTCAGCTGACTCTGATGCCAAGGTTATTTTTGGCGTAGTCATAGATGATAAATTAGAGGATGTAATAAAAATTACAGTTATTGCCACTGGTTTTGAGGGCAAAACAATAAGAAGCAAGGAAGCCGAGACCAAAATTTTTACCAAAGAAGGTAATTTATATAAGCCCAATCAATTTTTAGCGGGCGAGACAATTGAAAAAGAGAAAATTGAAGATCAAAAAGCAAAGAAAAAAGCCAAAGAGGACTATAAGGTACAAGCCACGA
>CAIXNZ010000058.1 GCA_903920975.1 Candidatus Falkowiibacteriota bacterium
ATTTTCCATTGATGAATTGCCGCAATTTTTTAATGTCTTAGTCGGACAAATGAGCTTAGTCGGTCCCAGACCTCATCAACCAAGAGAAGTGGCGCAATATCAAAAAACTCAATACCATGTTTTGGATATAAAACCAGGCATAACTGGCATGGCTCAAATTTCGGGTCGCTCTGACTTGCAATTTGACGAAGAAGCCCGCCTTGACACATACTATATTGAAAATTGGTCGCTCTGGCTTGATTTACGCATACTATTTAAAACCCCGCTTGTCGTACTTTTTCCAAAAAGAAAAGCTTTATAAAAGATAAAATATTGCAAAAGACAGCCCCGCATCGCGGGGCTGCTTTTTGTTATAAATAAAAGCTTGAAATTTATGCTGAGATAAGATAAAATAAAAACACTATGAAAGTCGCATTACTTCATGATTATCTCAACCAAGCCGGCGGTGCCGAAAGAGTATTATTAGCCTTAACCGAGCTATTTCCAGAGGCGCCCATATATACGCTAATCTATGATAAAAAAAGATTAGCTGGCTTTGAAAATAAAAAAATAAATACTTCTTTTTTACAGAAATTACCCTTTGCCACCTCTAAAATAAAATATTATTTGCCCATAATGCCAGTGGCTGTCGAGCAACTAAATTTAGGCGATTATGATTTGGTTATTTCTTCAACTTCTGCATTAATCAAGGGCGTAATAACTCCTCCGGACACGCTTCATATTTGTTATTGCCACACACCGACGCGCTATCTTTGGAGCGATACTCATTCTTATCCAAAGGATATTAAAGTTGGCTCTGTGGTTAAAAATATTTTGCCTTTTATCCTGACGAGTTTGCGCCAGTGGGACCATCAAGCCGCTCAGCGAGTTAATCATTTTATTGCCAACTCTCAATTTGTAGCAGATCGCATAAAAAATTATTATAATCGTGACAGCGAAGTTATTTATCCACCGGTTGATACGGAAAATTTTTATATTTCCAACCAACTGGGCAATTATTATTTATTAATCTCCCGTTTAAGGCCTTATAAAAAAGTGGATATGGCCATTGCCGCTTTTAACAAACTGAATTTGCCCTTAAAAATAATTGGTACTGGCGAAGAGGAAGCCAATTTGAAAAAAATGGCCAAGTCCAATATCGAATTCCTAGGCGCGGTGTCTGAAGAAGAAAAAAGAAAATATTTGGCTAATTGTTTAGCGCTGATACATCCGCAAGAAGAAGATTTCGGCCTGACAGCCATTGAAGCCATGGCTTCTGGACGCCCTGTTATTGCTTATGCTGCTGGCGGCGCCCTGGAAACAGTTATTGATGGCCAAACTGGCAAACTTTTTGATGAACAAAGCTGGGAAGCGTTGATAGACACCATTATTAAATTTAAACCCAATGACTTTGATCCAATTGAAATAAAAAAGCATGCGAATAATTTCAATACTGAAAATTTTTATCATAAGATGAAAACATTCATTGACAAATCTTATCAAGAATTTAAAAAATAGTTTATTTTTTATGCAAATTGCCATTGATATTCGCTGTCTGATGAATAAAAACTATTCTGGCGTGGCTCAATATACTAACTATTTGTTAAAAAATTTGTTGGAAATTGACAAGCATAACCAGTATAAACTTTTTTATAACTCAAATCAGAATGTAACTGAAAATTTACCAAAATTTGATTATAATAACTCCCAAACTTTTGGTTATAAATTTTCCAATAAACTATTGAACTTTAGTTTAAAATTTCTTAAATATCCCAATTTAGACGAATTACTCGGCGGCGCGGATATTTTTTTTATACCAAATATCAACTTTTTTGCTACCTCAAAGAAATGCAAAAAAATTATCACTATTCACGATTTATCTTTTGAACTCTATCCGCATTTTTTTTCACTAAAACGCAGGCTTTGGCACAAATTTATTAATGTAAAAAAATTGGTTTTGGATTGTGACAAAATAATTGCTGATTCTGAAAATACTAAAAATGACCTTATTAAGATTTATAATGTTCCAGCCAAAAAAATAAAAGTAATTTATCTTGGCGTTGATCAGCAAATTTTTAAAAAAATTGATGAACATGATGATAAGTTACAAGCGACTAAGGAAAAATTTGCTTTACCAGAAAATTTTTTATTGGTCTTGGGAACTATTGAACCGCGCAAAAATATTGAAAGCGCCATTGAAGCATTTGATTTGGCTAAAGAAAAAAATAGCGAATTAAAAGACTTGCAATTAATTATCGTTGGCGAAATTGGCTGGAAAAATAAAAGAATTTTTAAATTTGCCAATCAATCTCGCTTTAAAGATCAAATTAAATTTATTGGCTATGTCAATAACCAGGATAAACCTTTTATTTATAACTTAGCCAAAGCACTAATTTTTCCTTCATTTTATGAGGGCTTTGGTTTGCCAGTTTTAGAAGCCCAGGCCTGCGGTCTTCCGGTTATTGCTAGCATTGATTCATCTTTGGTTGAGATTCTAAATAACTCGGCTTTTTTGGCTAAACCCGATGATCTAACCGAATTGGCAAACGGCATTAATATCATAATGACTAATTTTGATTATAAAAATAATCTAATTAATCGCGGCCAAGAAAATGTTAAGAAATTCTCCTGGCAAAAATGCGCCCAAGAAACATTAGAATACATTACTAAATAATATAATTAAATCCATGCGTATAGGCATTGATGCCAGAATGTATGGCAAGGCTCAATCTGGCATTGGTAATTATATAAAACAAATTACTGATCGTATCTTTGAATTGGACAAAGATAACGAATATTTTATTTTTTTATTAGAACCTACCTACTCCCAATATCAGCTTCCTCACGAAAAAATTCACAAAGTAAAAGTTTCATCGCCCTGGTATAGCTATAGCGAACAAACTCAATTTCTTTTTGAACTGCTCAAATATAAATTGGATTTAGTGCATTTCCCTCATTTTAATGCCCCGATTTTATATCCAGGCAAAAGAGTGACGACAATTCACGACATAACCCCAAAATTTTTTCCAGGACACAAACAAAAATCAGCTTGGCATAAATTAGCTTATAATCTGACGATTAGAGCTAGTTTGTCATTTTCCAAAAAAATTATTGCTATTTCAGAATGGACTAAGGGTGATTTAAGCAAATATTTTGGCCAAAATGCTGATAAAATTAGGGTTACCTATTTGGGAGTCGAACCACAGTTTAAAATTATTGAAAATTATGCTAAAATAAAAGAAGTAAAAGCTAAATACAGTATTTCCAAACCATACCTATTTTTTGTCGGTGTTTGGCGCAATCATAAGAACATTGAGGGGCTGATAAATGCCTATGAAATCATTAAAAAACAAGGACAATTTGACTTGCAGTTAGTTATCGGCGGGCAAGAAGATTCTTTTTACCCTAAAATAAGAGAAGTAATCGATAGTTCACCTTTTAAAAATGATATTATTACCCCGGGCTTTATCAACGATGACGATTTACCCCTGCTTTATAATGGCGCCGCTCTATTTGTACTTCCCTCTTTCTATGAAGGTTTTGGACTCATAGGCCTTGAAGCCATGGCCTGCGGCTTGCCCGTAATTTCATCAAATTCAACTTGTCTGCCAGAAATTTATGGTGACGCGGCTCTCTACTTTGATCCCAAAAATACAGATGATATGGCTAATAAAATTTCGAAATTGCTAAATAATTATGCCCTACAGGCAGAATTAAAGAGCAGTGGCTTTGCCCAAGTGAAAAAATATTCCTGGGACATGACAGCCAGTCAAACTTTAGAAATATATAAAAAAATACTTGGACAATAAAACCATTAAATAATGGCCAAGAAAAAAACAAAGAAAAAAATTAGGCGCAAAAAACCGGTTCTCAAAACCAAAAAGAAAACTTCGGTAAAAAAACCCATGCGCTCCAAAAAAAAGACTGTCAAAAAAACAGCTAAATTTTTGCGATCCAAAAAAACAATAAAAGAAGAAAAGCCCATTTTACTTCCTGCTAAATTTGAGGAGCCGGTTAAACAGTATCCCCCTTCCCCAAAAGTAGAAAATGAGAAAATGCCAGTGCCAAAAAGGGTTAACAATTATATTTCCAGGCATGTTGTTGACCTCAGGAAAATCCAATCTGAAAAAACTCAATTGCAAGACAGTCAAGAAGATTATGTTTATGAGATAACCGAAAAGGTCTTCGGCAAAATGACAGGCAAAAAGACTCGGCTTTCAAAAAGCGCTAAAGTAGCCCATTCTAGTAACCTGGCGGAAAGTAAGAATAGTATCAATATTTTGCCGACTAAACCTGCTCTTGAAACAAAAAGAACTAAAGTAAACTTGCCAAAATTTAATTTACCATCTTTTGACTTGCCCCACGGCACTTTTAATTTGCCGTTGGCTTGGGCTAAAGCAACTTTAAGTTTTGTTATTGTTTGTTTAATTTTGGTTTCGCCTCTTTTTGCTTTTGACCTTTACCAAGACCTTCTGACTAAAAAAAATTCTGTTTTGGGTAAAGCCGCATCAGCCCTGACCCATCTTTCTCTTTCGGGTGAAGCAGCCTCAGCTCGCGATCTATATTACACGCAATTTGAGTTACAAGCAGCCAATGAAAACTTTACTGCCGCTGAAAAAGAATTTCAGGATATAAATTTAATTATTGAGGGTGCGCTAAAAATTGCTCCCGGGATTAATGATCAATACAATACAGCCTCAAAATTATTAGATGCTGGCGAAAGGCTTTCCAAAAGCGCTGCCACTTTAAGCGCAGCCTTAGAAAAATTTACCGTCTTGAATGATCCCACAAAGCCGGCCAATCTAACTGATAAGCTTTCATCCCTGAAAGATAGCTTGAATTTAATTATTCCTGACTTAACTACTGCAACCAATGATTTGAATGAAATTAATATTG
>CAIXNZ010000059.1 GCA_903920975.1 Candidatus Falkowiibacteriota bacterium
CTGTTTCTGAAGCATATAACCGAGGAGAAACAGATGAGTTTATTATTCCTACTATTGTAAGAAACCCGATAAAAAAACCAAAATTTATTAATAATAATGATGCGATTATTTTTTTCAACTTGCGTTCTGACCGCGCGAGGCAGATTACCAAACCGTTTGTTCAGAAAAATTTTGAAGATGAAAATCCTGGCTCGTTCAAAAGGCACAAAGTTTTAAAAAATTTAAAATTTGTGGCTTTAACGAATTTTGGTCCTGATCTAGACGATATAGCTACTGTATATAAGGGTAAGGAATTAACAAATACTTTGCCATCTGCCTTAAAAGATATCCGCCAATATTATTTAGCAGAAAGAGAAAAATATGCTCATGTGACTTATTTTTTCAATGGCGGTCATGGCCGACCAGTTAATGGCGAAATTTGGAGGGTGGTTAAATCAGCAGGAGTGCAAAATTATGAAAGTTTTCCGCAAATGTCCATTTTTGAATTAACAGATATAGTCTGCGAGCATTTACGCTTTAAAGATTTTGATTTTATTACTGTTAATTTTTCTAATGCCGATATGATAGGTCATACTGGAAATATTAATGCGGCAATTAAAGCCATCCAATATATTGACCAAAGTTTAGGCAAGATTCACAAAGCTTTGATAAAAAGAAACGGACTTTTAATGATTACGGCTGATCATGGTAATGTTGAGGAAATGGTAAACATAAAAACTCATGAGCAAGATACTGAACATAGTTCAAACCCTGTGCCGCTAATTATCGTACGCAAGGGTTTGAATAAAAAGAAAATGAAGTTAAGAGGGGGAATCTTAGGAGACATCGCGCCCACAATTTTAGATTTAATAGACATTAACAAGCCAAAGGAAATGACGGGACGATCTCTGATCGTAAAATCCAAACTCCAAGCACCAAAATCCAAGTAGTTTGGAATTTGGTATTTGGAATTTATAATTTATATTTATGGTTAAACTAAAAAATAAACCCGTTGTACTCCTAATCTTGGATGGTTTTGGAATTGCGCCACCGGCTCCTGGTAATGCTATTACCTTAGCAAAAAAACCAAATATTGATAAATATATTGCTTCTTATCCTGCCATGTCGCTGGTGGCTAGCGGTGATTCAGTCGGTTTATCTTGGGGAGAGATGGGAACCTCAGAAATCGGCCACCAAAATATTGGTTCAGGCACGATAGTTTACCAATGGTTGCCAAGAATCAATAAAGCCATTGCTGATGGCAGTTTTTTTGAAAATGAGGCTTTTTTAAAAGCCATTGAACATAGTAAAAAAAATAAATCAAAACTTCATTTATTTGGCTTAGTGTCGTCGGGCGGCGTTCATTCACACATGGACCATCTTTTTACTTTGCTGGAATTAGCTAAGAAACAAAAAGTAAAAGAAGTTTTTATTCACGTCGTGCTTGATGGACGCGATACCATTTATAATACTGGCAAGGGTTTTATTCAGGAATTATTGGATAAAATAAAAAAAATAAAAATTGATGCCAAAATTTGCGATATCTCGGGCCGTTTCTATGCCATGGATCGCGATAATCATTGGGAAAGAACAGAAAAAGCTTTTAATGCGATGACAAAAGGGGAAAGTGATGAGAAGTTTGAGAATCCCATTTCAGCTATTGAAAGTTCCTATAAAAAGCAAATTTATGATGAAGAATTTATTCCGGTAGTTTTAACTAAAAAGGGAAAGCCCGTCGGCTTGATTGAAGATAAAGATGCAGTGATCTTTTTTAATTTTCGCGCTGATCGCGCCAGACAAATTTCCGAAGCTTTCATTTTGCCGGGCTTTGAAAGATTTCCGCGAGTTTTTGATTTTTCTAAATTATTTTTTGCAGGTATGACGCAATATGATAAAGATTTGCCGCTGGACGCTTTTGCTTTTAAACCAATTGAAATAAAAAAACCTTTGGCAAAAATATTAAGCGATGCAGACTTGAAACAATTACATATTTCAGAAACAGAAAAATACGCCCATGTCACTTATTTTTTTAACGCCGGAATAGAAGAGCCGTTTCCAGGCGAAGATAGAATTGTAATACCTTCGCCTCGCGTTTCATCTTTTGACCAAAAACCAGAAATGTCCGCCTACAAGGTTACAGATGAAATTTTAAAGGCAGTGTCAGAAAATAAATATGATTTTATTCTTGCAAATTTTGCCAATCCAGACATTGTCGCTCACACTGGTAACTTAAAAGCGACAATCGAAGCCGTTGAAGTCACTGATAAGTGTGTCGGTAAAATAGTGAACATGGTTTTAAGCAAAAATGGCGTTGTTTTTATAACTGCTGATCATGGCAATGCCGAAGAACTGCAAAATATTAAAACAGGAGAGATTGATAAGGAACATAGCACAAACCCCGTGCCTTTTATTATTATCGGTCATAATTGGGAGGGGAAAAATCTGGGCTTACCCGACAGTGTTGGTGGAGATTTAAGCTTGGTTACTCCGTCCGGAGTTTTAGCTGACATTGCGCCGACAATTTTAAAGGTTATGGGCATGAAACCGTCTAATGATATGACGGGAACAGCTTTGATTTAATATTTATGCCAGAATTACCAGAAGTTGAGACAATTAAACGCGGTTTGCAAAAAAATATCGTTGGTAAAACTATTTCTGATTTTGATTGCAATTGGAATAAAATGCTGAATAAACCCCTTGCCAATTATAGAAAAATATTAAAAGGTTTGAAAATTAAAAAGGTCAGAAGGCGCGCAAAAATGATAGAACTAAATTTATCTAAGGGTTGGAACGTCCTGATACACTTAAAAATGACTGGCCAACTTGTCTTTGGCTCAAAAACTCGTTGTGTGGTTGGCGGGCATCCTATCAAAGAAGGTTATGAATGTTTACCCAATAAATTTACTCACGCGAATTTTACTTTTACAGACAATAGTCATTTATATTTTAATGATGTGCGCAAATTTGGCTGGGTCAGACTTTATAATGATTTACAGCTGGCCAAAGCCATGACTGATTTTAAATTGGGTCCTGAGCCTCTTAGCAAAGATTTTTCCTTGAATTATTTAATAACTAGAATAAAAAAGAGACCGAATGTAAAAATTAAGCAGTTTTTGATGGATTCTCAAAATGTTACTGGCATTGGTAATATTTACAGCGACGAAGTTGATTTTTTCGCTCATGTCAGGCCCATGCGAGCAGTAAAAACTTTATCAGAAAAAGAAATTAGTTTAATTTACAAAGGTATTGAAAAGATTTTAACCGCTTCTGTAAAAGCCCAGGGCACAACTTTTAGTAATTACCGTAATGCCAACGGAGAAGTCGGAGCTTACTCAAAACAATTAAAAGTTTATGGTAAATGGGGAGAAAAATGTTCTTGTGGCGGAAAAATTGTTAGAGTAAAGATTGGAGGACGAAGCTCTTCATATTGTCCCAAGTGTCAAAAATAATAATTAAAATAAATTTATGAAAAAAATTATTTTCGTACTGTGTCTGGCTCTGCTTCTGACTGGCTGCGGAAGCAAAGGTGTCCAGCCCATTGCTCAAGGTGTGCCCGTGTCAGGCTCTATTGAGGACTTAATAAAATTGGGAAAAAATTACAGATGCGAGCTTCAGTTTAAAGATGGCGATCAGATTTCGTCCAGCACCACCTATTTATCAGGCAGTTCATTAAGATCTGATTATCAGATGAAATCTGGCGAACAGACCCTTAATGGCCATGCTATCATGACAGGCACAACCATGTACTCCTGGGTGGATGAAATGCCCAATCAGGCAATTAAGTTCAATCGGGCCGATTTAAAGCAGTTTCAGGGTCAGGCCGAAAAGACTTCGCCGAGTGCAAGCAGTTATGAGAATAAATATGATTACAAGTGTTATTCCTGGACCCCGGATCAGTCCAAGTTTACTGCGCCAGCTGGTATAAATTTTACTGATTATTCAGACATGCTTAATCAGCTTCAGGGTCAGCTCAAAGGTCTGAATGTTAATGCGCCAACTGGTAATGCTAATATGTGCGCAAGTTGCGATTCAATTTCAAACGCCAGTAGCAAGGCAATGTGCAAGCAACAGCTGGGTTGTAAATAGAACCAATAGCAATAAAATTTAAAAAAGACCGCCATGAGTTTGGCGGTCTTTTTCTTTGCATGTATTCATGCTATTATATTTACATTAAAGCTAAGATAATTATATATGAAAAAAATATTAATTTTATTAATTTTAATCATTTTATTTGCCATCGCCGGCTGGGTTTTTAGTATTGTTTTTATAGCTCAAAGTGGCACGGGCGAAACAAAGCTTTTTACTATCCAAGAAGGTGAAGGCGTTCATCAGATAAGCCAAAATTTAAGAAAAGAAGGGCTAATAGATAATTCCTTTATCTTTGAAACATATATTTGGCTGATTAAAGGTCAAAATAAAATTCTAGCTGGGGATCATTTAATATATGATAAATGGAGTATTAAAAATTTAGTCAGAGTGTTAATTGTTGGTACAGCACTAGAAAAAGAAACAACTATAAAAATTATTGAAGGCTGGAATTTAAAAGACATTGCCAACTATTTGGAAAAACAGGGGATATGCAGGGCCGAAGAATTTTATAATGTGGCAGGCAGACCAACAATAAATTATGATTTAAATAAAAATTATACAAGACCTCAGGATTTTTCCAATGGGCATCCGATTTTAGCCGATAAACCGAAGAATTATAGCTTTGAAGGATTTTTATTCCCAGATACTTACAGAATATATAAGGATGCAAAGCCTGAAGCGATTGTTGAAAAAATGATTAATAATTTTGAGAGAAAGGTGAATAAAGAGATTCTGGATGCCATTAGCGCTTCTGGTAGAAATATTTATGATGTTATAACGCTAGCATCTATTGTTGAAAAAGAAGCCAAAACATATGAAGATAAGCAAAGAGTGGCCGGTGTTTATTATAATCGTTTGAAAATTGGCATGGCTTTGCAAGCTGACCCGACCATAAATTATGCTACAGGAGAAATAACCGACAGACCAACTTACGATCAAATTCAAGTAACAAGTCTATACAATACATATAAGCATGCTGGCTTACCGCCTGGGCCTATTTGTAATCCAGGTCTAGATTCAATCCGCGCTGTTGTTAATCCGGAAAAAAATAATTATTATTATTTTTTGAACACGCCTGATGGCAAATTAATTTTTTCCAAGACATTGGAGGAACATAAACGCAATCGTCTTAAATATTTTAATGACTAAAATTTATGCTGGATAAAAAGTTTTTTCCTAAAATAAAAAAAGAATATGATTCTTATGACATTGGGCGCAGAATTATTATCAGGCACTCCAATGATATTTTAAAATTTGCCAAACAGGCGATTTTTGCCTTGCACCGGGAAAATCTGAAAGAAGCAGACGAAACTTTAAAAGAAGCCGAAAAACTTTTTAAGTATTTACAGACAAAGATTGACGAGGAAGATGGTTTGAAATATGAAGGTGCTTATTTAGCGGCGGTTGAAGAATTTATTGAAGCCAAGCTTTTTGAGCAATACATTAAGACTGGTAAAGTTGGCGAAATAAAGGGTTATAAATTTGAAGCTGAAAGTTATTTAGGCGGTATTTGCGATTTTACCGGTGAAGTAGTCAGAAGGGGAGTATTTCTAGCAACAAAAAGAAGATATAAGGAAGTGGAAAAATGCTGGGCCATTATTGATGCGGTTATTCATGAACTCATTCAATTCAATTTAATTGGCAGTATCAGGCCAAAGTATGACCAGGCCAAAAATAATTTGAGAAAAATTGAAGAGATAATGTATGATTTGGAAATTAAGAAAAGAAATTAAAAAAATATTTGATAAAGAAAAAGGGCTCGACATTGCGTCAAGCCCTTTATAATTTATTTGATGGTTATTCGCCCTCCGACAAAACTGGGTGCCATGTTTTCTGCCAAAGAAGCATGTAGCAGCTGCAGTGTCGTGTAGGTAAAAGCGATTTTCATGCTCATGTCATTTTTGATCTTTTTTGTATAATTCTCCATATGCAACTTTTCGTAGTGTTTTTCCAGTTCGTGTATGACTTTGATTAGGCCAGCGAGCTTTCCGTGATCTCTGCAATAAATTTTAACCTTGTCCAAAAAGCTTTTGAGCTTATTCTTATAATCCATGGGTCCGTAAGTGTCTATGGACATCAAATCTTTCATTGTCTGCTGCAAGCCAGTAATGCCGATAAAATATCTATTTTTGGCCATGATGAGTTGTCCAGTTTCCGTGTCAATAGTCGGTTCTGACACTTCCAAGGGCTCTTCAATTAACTCGACCAAGTCAACAATCTCTTCTTCAACAGGCAAAAGCTCCGCGGCTTTTTCAACGAAGGGTTTTGGTATAATCAGGGAAAGACGTTCTTCGTATTGGTCAGCCAGTTTTAGAAGATAGGCGGGAAAGGTAGAAGGAAGAACTCTGGTAATCAACGCTTTAAGCTGATTAACATCAATCTTCAATTTCTCCTTTTCCAATTGTCCGATTACCATTATGAGCTCTTCATTGAATGGTTTGGCCAAACGGTCATCTTGGGCAGGTCTTTTGGACCGTTCAAAACAAGTGTTAAGAATTGAGCGGATTTTTTCTTGTATGATAATCTTGGCACGCTGTTCTGCGCTGTCTGCCGTTTTATACCGTTTTTCCAGCTCGTCATTTATCCTCATTTTGTTGAATGTAGAAAAATCTTCATCTCCGATGACAAGTTTTTTCCAAACATAGCTATATGGAACATTTTTTTTGAAGAATTTTTCAACAGTTTCTTCATCAAGGTAAATTCGCCTTTTATAGCATTCCATTTTTAGTTCGCTCCAGGCAACCCAGAATATTGCTCGTGGTGCACCGTAGGGATCTGGTTGTTTCTTGTCATCAGGAATCGTGCCGTCAAGATTAAGCATGGAAATGTCAACCTCAATTTCCGGCTGCTCTGCTTTTTTTTGATGATCTTCTAAACTCTTGCAAAGCTGAACATAGTCATCCATAAGTGAGCTAAAGATTTTGAAAAACAAAGATTCAAAAGTAAGATTTTCATTTTCAGTCATTTTTACCTCCTACGTTATCTGTTAAGGGATTTTTTTACCATTTTTTATTTTTAAGGAACTTTTTTTCCTAATATGCTAATTTATCACATTTTTTTTGTTTTGTCAATGCTTGTCAAAGAGTAAATAAACAAGTAAAATTAAGATAAGATAAATAATTATTTTTTATGTTTAGCGATTTTTTTGCATTTAAAAAAAAGACAAAAGAAGAAATTCCAGATGTTTCAACTGAGGAACTAGTTATTATTGAAGGTGTACAGCCAGAAATTAGACATTTACTGCAAGAGGCTCAGCTTTTAGAGAAAAAAAGCTCAAAGAAAAGGATATACAAAGCAGAAGAGATCTTTGCGAAAGCGCTTTGCTTAAATATCAAAAAGCCCTAGATTCTGTTGAAGCAAATTCAAAAAAATATAAGGATTTTCCACGGCAACAAGATGTTTATATCGGACAAGGTTTGCGTATAAAAAATCGTATGGATTATTTAGAAAGTATAATTGGGAGTTTTAAAAGTAAAAAACGCAGGGAAGCTGCTTAAACATTATGGATGAAAAGATTGCGAAAATATTAGCTGGTCTTGAAGAAATCAATAAAGCCGGCGGACAGTGGAATATATCTCATGAAACTGGGCAGTTTTTGCACGATTTAATTATTGAGAAAAAACCAGAACTAATTGTGGAAATCGGCGCTTCCAATGGCTATTCCACGATTTGGCTAGCCATGGCAGCCAGAAAAATAAATGCCAAAATAATTACTTTTGAATTCGTGCCAGAGAAAGTTCGCGATTTGGTATCTAATTTACAAAAATCCGGATTAATCAAATATGTGCAAATAATTCCCGATGATGCAAATAAGCGATTGGGAGAGTTGTCGGAAAAAGTTGACTTTGTATTTTTGGATGGCAGAAAAAATGAATATTTACAGCAATTAAAACTTTTAGAGCCAAAATTAAATTCCAATGCGATTATTGTAGCTGACAATGCGATATCTCATAAGCATGTTCTTGAAGATTATCTTTATTATGTAACCAATGAACCCAAATATCGGAGCGAACTAAAAGATATTGGGACTGGTTTGGAAATAAGTATGTTGGGATACTAATTTACGAATGTCATATAATGGCGTTAGATATATTAGAATTTTAAATTTAAAAAATGGATTTGATACCGCAGAAGCGGAAATTAAATTAATTAATACGCGCAAACTAATTAAATTTTGATTTTTATTCGTATAATTAGTACAAATTAGTATATTAGTAGCATTTATGAAAATAAAAATAATTGCGATATCCAAAGACAAATTTGACTATATTACTTCAGGAGTGATTGATTTTGTCGCTCGTTTAAAAAGATATGCTGACGTGGATATTTTGAATTTAAAAGAAGAGCCGATTAAAAGCCAAGGCGTCGATGATATTTTGGAGAAAGAAGGTGAAAAAATTTTAGCCAAACTGGACAAGGAATATTTTAACATTGCTTTGCATAGAATGGGTAAGGAAATGACCAGCTTTGAATTTGCCAAATTAATTGAAGATGTTCGCGATTTTAAAGGAGGAAAAATTTGTTTCATTATCGGCGGTCCCTTGGGTTTGTCGCAAAAAGTTTTGGGTAATGTAAGCTTGACACTATCATTATCAAGGATGACTTTTACGCATCAAATGACCAGATTATTGCTTTTAGAACAAATATACAGAGGATTTGAAATTTTGGCTGGGACAGAATATAATAAATAATTATCAGCCAATAGCTATTAGTAATTTGGTATTAGCTATTGGTTTTTTAAAAATGCCCAAAAGCCATATGAAAGAATTTAATCCTAAAATGCATACAGCGGAACATATTTTGAATCAGACCATGATTCAGCTTTTTAAAACTGGTCGCTGTTTTTCCGCACACATTGAAGACAAAAAATCAAAATGCGATTATCATTTTGACCGAGCTTTGAGCGAGACAGAATTAAAGGATTTAGAAGATAAGATAAACGAAATTATAAATTTGGATTTGCCTGTACAAGAAAGTTTTTTACCCAAAGAAGAAGCTATGAGATTGTATAATTTAGAAAGATTGCCAGAAGGAACTGAAGGCGATTTGAGGATAATCAAGGTTGGGGATTATGACGCAGTACCCTGCGTAGGTCCTCATGTGCAAAGTACAAAAGAAATTGGTCAGTTTAAATTAATTTCCAGTGATTTTAATGATGGAGTTTTAAGAATCAGGTATAAATTGGTTTCCTAAAAAAATTATTCAAGAGTATTTATATCAAATTTTGGCGTGTAGTTTTTATCAGCCGACTCTAGTTCTTGAAAATATCCACCAGCAAAATTTAGCTCTTCGTAATATTTTTGCATCTCATCATATTCTTGTGCTGAGATTTTTTTATTTATTTCAGTATATTGGTCAGTCAAATAAGCGGGGTAGTACTGGCTCATTAAACTGACCCAGACTTTGTCCCCAAAATTATCCTTTATGGCTTTTAGAATTTGCTTAGAATCATTAATTTGACCAGGCAAAATAAGATGCCTGATAAGAACGCCTTTATGTATTAAGTCATTAGAACCCATCTTAATCTCACCAACCTGATTTACCATCACTGTAATGGCATTTAAAGCTGTTTTAAGGTAATTTGGGGCCTGGGAATAGTGCTGGGCCATAGCTTCATTAAAATATTTAAAATCAGGCAAATAAACATCAATTAAGCCATTTAATTGTTTTAAAGTTTCAACTTTTTCAAAGGCATTGGAGTTCCAAATAATTGGTAATTTTGTCATGGCTTTTACTTTTGGTAAAATCTTGATTAATAGGTGAGAATAGCAAGTTGGCGTGACCAAGTTGATGTTATGGGCACCTTGATTCTTCAGCTTTATACATAAATCAATAAATTCATTTTCACTGACAATTTTTCCTTGACCAAGTTGTAAAATCTGATAATTTTGACAATAAACGCAGTTTAAATTGCAATGTGAAAAGAAAATGGTCCCAGAACCATTTGTGCCGGAAACACATGGCTCTTCCCAGTGATGAAGCTGAATATGGGCTATTTTAAAATCAAGTGGAGCCCTACAGACTCCAAATTTGGTTATTCTATCAGCATTACAATTGTGCGGACAAAGATTGCATTTCATATTGATTTAGTATAAGAACTTTAAATCTTTTTGTAAACTTGCCAAATTATTAAAAATTGCGTAAGATAAAGTCGCCGTAAGGCTTTAAAATAAAGAGAAGTATTGTACTTTTAAATAAAAATTAGTAGAGGAGGAAAAAAATGGGCAAGGTATTTATTGTTGATACTTCTGTCATTATGCATGATCCACAGTCGCCAATAATTTTGGCAGACAAGGATAATGTGGCAGTGGTTCCATTGCCAGTACTTGAAGAGCTTGAGCATTTTAAAATAATGGGTAATGGCAAGGGATTTAATGCGCGCGAGGCCTTTAGAATCCTTGATGAGTTGAGGAAAAGAGGATCTTTGAGTACGGGTGTCAAAACCGATATGGGCGGGGAAGTGGTAGTCAGCACATTTGAAATAAAAAAATTTCCCGATGGCATGGCCAAGACCAATGACAACAGGATTATTCTGACCGCGCTTAAGCTTCAAAAAAAGGATTCAGATGTGAAGGTCGTCAGTAAAGACAGAGCTTTGCGCATTAAAGCTGAAGCCCTGGGCGTGGAATCGGAAGATTATGAAAATGACAAGGTTGTGAGACAAGTTGAAGAATTATACTCAGGCTTTAAACAGGTAAAACTTTCTTCAGCGAACGATTTTGTCATCAGCCGGATTTATCAGGGACCCATAAGTGCCAATACCATCAGCGGACTTGAGATTTCAGCACTTTATCCTAATCAGTGCATTGAATTTGTCAGTTCTGACTCAAAAACTGCACTGGCAATTTTCAAAAAGCAGGACGGCAAATTTCTTAAGGTTCATAAGCCCAAGGATTTAGTAGATAAAAAAGTCTGGCCGATCAATAATGAACAGGCTTTTGCCAATGCCTTAATCAATGATGAAGAGATAAGCATTGTCACGCTTTTTGGTAAAGCAGGTACGGGCAAAACTCTTATGGCGCTCAGCGTGGCCTGTGAATTTGTGGGAACAGAAAAGTATGACCAAATCTTGGTTTATCGGCCAAACATTGAAGTCGGTCAGCAAATGGGCTTTTTGCCCGGCGACATCAAGGATAAATTCCAGCCCTTTATGTATCCGATTTTGGACAATCTTGCCAGGATTTTAGGAAAACCCCAAAAATCAGGCAAGCAGAAGAATATGGGAGAGCAAAAAAAAGGTAACTTCGACATGGTTAATGAATATCTGGAAAGCGAATTGATTGTTGTTGAGCCAATTAATTTCATTAGAGGCAGAAGTTTACACAACAAGATTGTGATCGTCGATGAATGTCAAAATTTGACGCCTCATGAAGTTAAAACTCTTATAACTCGCGCTGGTGTGGATACCAAGGTTATTTTGACTGGTGATCCCACACAGATTGATAATCCTTATGTGGATTTTGCCTCAAATGGACTAAGTCATGTTATTGTGCGTTTTATGGGCCAGCAGTGCTTTGGCAATATTTTGCTGGTCAAAGGCGAGCGTTCGCCTTTATCTGAGCTTGCCTCCAACATTCTTTAAAACTAAGCCCTCTCGCTATGCGGGAGGGCTTTTTCTTGACAAAAATTATACTACTGGTATACTGTACACAACCGCAGACAATAGGTTTTCGCAAGATATAAATCCTATCGAGGTTTATACTTAAGGCATTTGCCATTGGGCATTTGGCGTTAGGTAATGGATTCTGCGGTGACGCAGATTTTTTTATTAATAAATACTTATTAATTTATGCCAAAATCAAAAACGCAAAAAAAGGAAATATTAGACGACTTAATTAAAAAATTAGGCAATTTTAAGGCCGCTGTTTTTACTGATTACAAAGGCTTGACAGTTGCTGAAGCTAAGCAAGTCCGCATCTTAGCCAAGAAACAAAATGCCGAATATATAGTAGCTAAAAAGACTTTAATCCAAAAAGCGTTGGACGCGGCCAAAATCAAAGATATCAATGTTAAGGATATGAAGGGCAATATTTCTTTGATAATCGGCTTTGAGGATGAAATTGGTCCAGCCAAAATCGCCGCAGAATTTGGCAAGACACATGAAAATTTAAAAATGCTAGGCGGTATTATGGAAAATAAGTTTATTGATCTTGATCAGGTTGTGGCTTTATCAAAAATACCAGGCAAGATGGAATTACTAACAAGTTTAGTCGGCAGTATGCAGTCGCCGATTCGCGGCTTTGCCACTGTCTTAGCTGGCAATTTACGGGGCCTGCTGACTGCTTTAAACGCAATTAAAGAACAAAAAATTTAAATATAATAATTAATAATTATCAAAATTATGACAGAAGAAAAAAAGGAAGTTAAAGTCCCAGCTAAATTTAAATCTTTAGTTGAGGAAATCGAAAAAATGTCAGTTTTAGATCTCGCTGAATTAGTCAAGATTTTGGAAGAAAAATTCGGCGTCTCAGCCTCAGCCCCAATGGCTATGATGGCTGGTCCAGCCGCTGGTGCCGCTCCAGCAGCTGAAGCTAAATCAGAATTTAATGTTGAATTAGCTTCAGTCGGAGACAATAAGATCGGAGTGATCAAGGTTATTAAAGACATTACTGGACTTGGTTTGAAAGAAGCCAAGGATTTAGTTGATGGCGCTCCAAAAATGATTAAAGAAAAAGTGAAGAAAGATGAAGCAGAAGCTATGAAGAAGAAACTTGAAGAAGCTGGCGCCGCAGTTAATCTGAAATAAAACATTTTAAATAAAAAGAAGGCTCATGCGAGTCTTCTTTTTTTATTTAAATTATTTAATGTGTGTTAAGTTGATAAAGTAAACTTTATTATCATTAATCACAAACATTTTTTTCTCTTTTTCAAAAATTTCCAGGGCCTTTAAATGATCAAATTTGGCACTGTAATATTGAGTTACTAATCCTCCATCTTTGCTTAAAACAACAATTCTATTATTTTTTGGTTCAAGCATATAAATAAAGTTTGTTTCATCGCTGGTTATTAACTGCGTTGGCGCTTCCAATGCTGGGTCAACGTTTTTTAAAACAAAATTACTTTGTGTGCCTTTATTAAATTTTAATATTTGTCCGGTATTATCTAAAAGCCAAATATTGGTATCAATGCCCAGTGAAACAATATTTTTCATATCAAAAGTATTTCTGAGCCAAGTGACACCAGTGTCAAAACCAGTATCAACCTTGGGCAGACGATAAATTTGATTATTAGTTGAATCAACCGTATAAAGTTTGTCATTATATGTGGCAAAATCAATAATATTGGCATTTGTAGGCAGTGCTACGTTAAGAGGCAGGTATTTGCCATCCTTGTATTCTACAAAGCCATTTTTGTCCTGATAGGCTAGGATCTGATTGCCGATTTTTTTAACTTTAATAATTTTGCCGATATCTGACAAATTTGAACTGAATTTTTTTTGTTCTTTGGTATCTAAATCAAAGCGATAAATATTATTGTTTATTGAATCAAAAATTACCAGTATGTTATCTGAATAGATAATATTTTTTAAATCAATATTTTGTTCAGCGCTTAGATCATATATTAAAGTCGGTTCATCAACATTAACAATATGCCTTAATTTGGCAATAACCGTTTCAATCTCCTTATTTAAATTTTGGTAAGTATCTTTCTGTTTTTGTGAATTGATCGGCAAAGCGGCTAATAATTTTTGTGCCTCAACGATTTCACCCTTGGCCTTGGCTTCATCGCCGATAATAATATCAGATTCTGCCTGACTCTTAACCTGTCCAATTTGGTTGATGGCATCTTGGTATTCCTGGTTATAAGCCGAATTATTTTGGGCATGTTTGAAATAGGTTGTGCTAAAGAGGAAAAGGATAATAAGAATTACGGCCATAATTAGTAAAAATTTACTAAGAATGGGTATTTTAGCTAACTTGGTTTTTATAAAAATGAATTTGAGCCGCAGCCATAACTTTGTTCTTTGCATTTTTTCACCATAAAATGGAGTTTTGGCCAATAGTTTTTTACAGATTCTTTTGATTTTCAAGCCCAAAGCATTAATTGGTCTTTGGCCATAATTGCTATTTTGGCCGCTGCTTGCTAAATTCGGCAAAGATTGTTGCTCGGCAGCCAAACGATGAGCAGCCATTTTCTTTTGCCAATATGAATACAATTTTTGGACAGGGATAATAACTATATTAAACAAACTTTTAAGTATTGACCAAAAGGAAGGGGAGAGTAGTTTTTCAGTTGAACTTTCAGTTTTGGTTAAATCGGAAATGGAAGTGACCGAGGGAGAAATTTGGGCTTGTTCAAATTCTCCAGTCGAATTTTTTATAATTATTGCGGCAAAGTTTTGACCCTCGGTCTGCAGTAAAGAATTTTTAAAATACTCCGCTGATTTATGAAGGGGGAGCGAAGTGATAGTTTTTTGAATTCGTTCCAGGGAAATAAAATTTAAAAAGTTGCTGTTGCATAAAAATAAATAATCCGGCGGATTTATTTCCCCCTCTAAAAAATTGGAAAATAATTTCGGCTCTTTATTAGCACTTTCGCCTGCGTTACTGACTCTTCTTAAATCAATAATTTTATAGTCTTGTTTTGTTTTATGGATCAGATGAATACCCATTTCGTTGGAATAAGAGATGCAAAGCTTGTTGCCATGCAAAACACCAATGGCCAAATTAATTTTTTCTTTAATAGTATTCTCGTTTAAATTGCCAACCAGATAAAAGCGCTTCTCTTGGATTAACTGGGTAAATTTTTGATTTACACGTTCTAGGGCATTTTCAAAGGCGACTTCCAGCGCTTCTTCATTTTCTGACATTTCACCATAATAGGTTTCTTCCAGCGCATTAATCAATTCAGCGATAATGTGCGAGTTTTCACGACTGGGCATATTAACCTCTAAAATACCGAAAAGTCGGCCCATTTTTTCCTCCAAAGCCAAATTGGGTTCGCTAATAAAAAGCTTACAGGTCGAAGAAGCCTTATTGGTGTAATAATGGATAAAGATATTGGCAAATTGACTGTTAATCTGTGCCATAGATTGACTTAAATTTTATAAGTGTATTATACTAAAAGTAGGCAAATTTTGAAAGGGTATCGGGTACATAAGTTAATAAGTGATTCAAAATCTAAAAAGTCTTAAATATGCTTGAACAATTATTTGGTTCACAAACCAGAGTGCGGTTACTTCAGATATTTTTGAGTAATCCAGAAGAAAAATATTTTGTCAGGGAACTGACCCGTAATTTGAATTCTCAAATAAACGCTATCCGCCGTGAACTGGAAAATCTGGAAGATTTGGGTGCTATTAGAATAGTTGAAGAAGTCGGGGAGCATAAGTCTCAAAACAAGAAATTTTACCAGTCCAATTTGGATTTCATCTTATATCATGAATTAAAATCTATTTTTCAAAAGGCCCAATTTCTATTGGAGAAAAAATTTGCCAAAGCTGTTAAAAAAATTGGTAAAGTACATTTTTTGGCCTTAACCGGAACTTTTGTCGGTAAGAAAGATGTGCCCATTGATATAATTGCCGTAGGCTCTATGAGCAAAAAGAAGTTTGCCAAATTGATTAAAGAATTCCAGAAGAATTTAAAGCGAGAATTGAATTATACATTATTGGATAAAGAAGAGTTTGATTATCGCCGCAGCGTGGCTGATAGATTTTTGTACAATATATTAGACAGCGATAAAATTGTTTTAATTGATGAAATATTTAATCCTATTAAAGAAGAATAAATGATTTTATATTTTAATGCTACTAAAGATAAAGAGATATCAACCTTTTTAGTGAAGGGTAGCAAAATCATAGATCGCCTCAAGCAAGTAGGCGATTTTAAAGTTTCAGAATACCTATTGCCATTAATTGACAAGTTATTAAAAAAGAATAAAATTGAATTTGAAGATTTGCAGGGTATAATTACTGTCAGTGGAATTGGTCCTTTTACTTCAGTTAGAATCGCAGTGGCAGTAGCCAATACCTTGTCATTTGCTTTAAAAATCCCAGTAATCGGGTTGGAAAATAAAAAGCCAATTAAAGAGGAACAAAATATTAAAGCAGGTTTATTAAAACTTAAAAAAGCTAAAATTGGTTCATATATAAAACCGGTTTATGGGGGAGAGGCAAACATAACTAGACCAAAAAAATAAGGAGGTAATTATGGCAGTCTTTGGCTATTGTACTGATTGTGAAAAGGAATATTCAATAGATGCTTTTTCCACGAAAATTACAGAAGAAAAGGGCGGAAGATTACTTCTTGAGTCAGTATGCCCGGGTTGTGGTGAATTAAGTGCAGTTGCAATACCCAAGAATAATCCTCATTTTCAGAGGGATCCCAAAAAGACGGTAAAAAAGTAATTAAAGCCATAGAAAATTAAAGGTCATGTCAAACATGACCTTTTTATTTTAAAAATACAATATTTAGTTTGATTAGGTCTAGTTTAACCCCAAGATATAGTGGCTGTGTATAAGTGAAGTTAAAATGGTTGACCGGGGTAATTTCGTGGGGTATAATGGATTCAAGAGTCTAAAAGTGGATAAAAGTGGGGATAAACCCAAGAATGTGTGGATAAGTTAAATTATCTTTAAATCTTATGTTCATAGGTGAATATCAACACAATTTAGATGAAAAGGGACGTCTGGCAGTACCAGCGAAATTTCGTGCTGTTTTGGCTAAGGGTGCTGTTGTGACCAGGGGCTTGGATAATTGTTTATTTTTATACACAGCTACTGAATGGGAAAAATTGGCCTCTAAATTAGCTACTTTACCGATTAGTAAAGCCAATACCAGGGCTTTCAGCCGCTTAATGTTAGCTGGTGCTATGGATGTGCAATTAGATAAGGCAGGCAGAATTATTTTGCCAGAGTATTTAAGGCGCTATGCCGGTTTAAGCAAACAAGCAGTTGTCACTGGTTTATATAATCGTTTAGAAATCTGGGATGAAGGTACCTGGAACAGATATAAAAAAGGTACTGAAAAATCCAGCGGAGATATTGCTGAAGCGCTAGAGGGCTTGGAAGTGTAATTTTATAAGTTATTACAGTCTGGTAAAAATATTGTTGCTTTTTCATTTTTACTGGCTGAATTAATATATTTGTTTGTTATTTGGTTTATATTAAGGCATGCCGCCTTATAAAGTCATAACAGACCAAAAAACAAGCAGGGTTTTATCCAGAAGAGAAATGGGTCATGCTTATCCTATTTCTCTCCTGTAAAAACAAAATGCAAGGAGGTTCTAGAAATGCCAGTACCGGAAAGAGTAAGGATATTGGAACGCATGAAGGGATTAATTGAGGGGATTGATAAAAATCATAATTGGTATCAGAAGGCTTACTCGTTTCTCAAAGATTTTGAGCAAAGACTTCTGCAAATTACCAACGAGATTTTCTATCAGCTTCTGCGGCAATGGGAAGAAATCCTGGAGAGCGCGCCAAGGGAAATCACAAAACAGTGGGTACATTAAACGCAAGGAGAAAAACATGAAGCGAACAGAATGCCAGGAATTAGCTCCACATGAGCAAGGAGAAATGAAGCCACATGGATTGAGATCTCTCTCGCGGAGAGAGAAAAAATTACTCGCAAGAGTAGGATTTATCCAATCCTTAGTTGGCGACAGTCTTCTCAAGCAGGGAAGAAAATTAGGCCTTCATCTTGGGGGATAATAAATTATCCCCATTTCAAAATTAAGTATTTATATAATGTCTTTACAACACGAGCCAGTTTTATTAAATGAAGTGATTGAATATCTTAACCCGCGCTCGGGTGAAAATTTTATAGATTGTACTCTGGGGGGAGGGGGACATGCCAAAGCAATTTTAAAAAAAACCACGCCAGGCGGAAAATTAATCGCTATTGATCTGGACACCAAGGCCCTGGAAATTGCCAAAGCTAATTTAAAAGAATATAGCAATAGAATAATTTTTGTTAATGATAATTATAAACACCTAGAAAATATAGTAGCCAGTTCAAAGATAAATATTTTTGCTGGAATTTTATTAGATCTAGGTTTTTCAAGTATGGAACTGGCAGATGAAAGTCGGGGATTTTCTTTTCAAAAAGATGCTTTTTTAGACATGCGTTTTGGCACCAGCGGTAAAACTGCGGCTGATATTTTAAATGGTTATAAAGAAGCTGATTTGATTAGAATCTTTAAAGACTATGGCGAAGAAAGGCATAGCAGTCTGATTGCCAGAGCCATAGTTAATAACAGGGGGAAGGAGAAAATCACCACTACTAATCAGTTGGTTGCAATTATTGAAACGGTTTATAAAAATAGGCCCAAACCCAAAATTCATGTGGCCACCAAAGTTTTTCAAGCTCTAAGAATAGAAGTTAATGAAGAATTAAATAATTTACAACAAGTTTTGCCAGTTGCTTTAAAACTTTTAAACAGAGGGGGAAAAATTGCCGTAATTTCATTTCATTCTCTAGAAGACCGTATTGTTAAGAATTTTTTTAAGCAAGAAGCTAGGGATTGCCTTTGCCCGCCAAAAGTTCCGCTGTGTAATTGTGGCCACAAAGCCAGTTTAAAAATTTTAAGCAAAAAAGTTATTATTGCCAGCGAGCAAGAAATTAAAAATAATCCCAGGAGCCGCAGCGCTAAATTGCGCGTGGCCGTCAAAATATAAATATGACTAAATTCATGATTGGTGCCAAGTTTGAGCACCTCAAAGAAAAATTTTATAGAAAAGGCATATTAAACCAGCAGATTAACAGCAAGGGGATTTTTATATTATTATTTACTGTTACTGCCTTGTGTGGCTTGATTTACCTTTGGCAAATTAATGGCTTGGCCACCAAGGGTTATAAGATTAAAGATTTAGAAGAAAGAGTCTCTCAAATAAAAAATCAGAATAAAAAATTAGAACTGGAAGTTACAGAGTTGCGATCCAGCGCCAGAATTGCAGAGAAATTAAAGGAATTAAATTTAGTAGAAGTAGCTAAAATAGAATATCTCACTGCCAATGGTTCAGTGGCTGTAAATAGATAAGATTTAAATAGAAAACCCCGCACCGGTTGATGCGAGGTTTTTTGTTCAAGGCAAAATTTTTATTGCCTGCAAATGGCCTTTGACGCTGAACAGGCCAAAAATTAAACAAGCGATAAGGAGAGGCAAAGAAAGATCAAGTAAGGTCAGGTGGCTTGGCAAATGAATGTATTTATCATGCAGATTGATAGAAGTGGCTGGATCAAAAAGCATAAGAAATGAAAGTACAATCACTTGCAAAACCATTTTGATCTTACCAAACTTATTGGCGCCACTGGTCAGAACTTCAAATTTGTGATGCAAGTATTTTAATTCGCTTGGCCAGCGCACCAGTACATACTTGAAGGTGGCAATGAAAAAAAGCAGCAGATCAATACTGATAATAGGAATGACCAAATAAAGATAGTAGTCAGATCTGATGGTGTAAACAAATCCCAGAAAAGCGGCAAAATTCACTGCTTTATCAGCCGCTGGGTCCAAAAAGGCGCCGAATTTGGTGATCTGGTTACGAATTCTGGCCATAGAACCATCGAGTCCATCCAAGACAGCGGCAAAAAGAAAAAGACCGCCCGCAGTCTTGTTATAATGCTCCATAATGAGTAGAATAATTGGTATAGCCAGTAAAAAGCGAAAGCCAGATAAATGGTTAGGGGTTAGATTTTTTGGCAGAATTTTGATTAAATGTGTCCAGAAGTGATCATGACTTTTTATCTGCGCTCCTTTTTTCGCCACTCCGCTTTCTTCACTCACTTGACCCTCCTTATTCAATTTTTTTTATTTATTTAAGAACAGGATGATAATAGGATAGCAATTTTTAATAAAAATGTAAAGATATGGAAATTATAAAAAAATCAAAAAAATCTCAGGCCAGAATTGGCAAGTTAATAACTGGCCATGGTTTTATTAATACGCCATTTTTCATGCCGATTGCCACCAAAGCGGCTGTTAAAAATATTTCAGTTTGTGAATTGGATAAATTGGGAGCCGAAATAATACTGGCTAATACTTATCATTTATATTTGCAGCCAGGCGAGAAACTGATAAAAAAAGCTGGCGGTTTGCATAAGTTTATGAATTGGTCTGGCCCGATTTTGACTGATTCTGGCGGTTATCAGGTTTTTTCTTTGTCCAAAATAAATAAAATTAAAGCCGATGGCGTGGAATTTCAATCCCATCTGGACGGATCCAGACATTTTTTAACGCCAGAAAAATCAATTCAGATTCAGCAAGATTTGGGTTCTGACATAATGATGGCGTTTGATGTGTGTCCAGCTGGTGATGCCAAGCAAAAAATAGTTGCAGAGGCCTGCGCGACAACCTTTGATTGGGCTAAGCGTTGTTATAAAACCTGGAAAAAGAGCAAAAAGAATCAGCAATTATTCGGAATAATTCAGGGCGGAATTTATAAAAAATTGCGCGATCAAAGTTTAAAGCAAATAACCAGTCTGGATTTTTCTGGTTTTGCTCTGGGTGGTTTGGCAGTTGGTGAGGATAGAAAAGATATGTATAAAATTTTGCAGTATATTGCGCCAAAACTCCTTGAAAATAAACCGCGTTATTTAATGGGCCTGGGCAGACCCGAAGAAATAGTTTTTGCCATAAAACAGGGGATTGATATGTTTGATTGCGTCATTCCCACGCGAGAAGCGCGCCATGGCCGTTTGTACCAATTTTGTTCAACCAAGCAAAAAGGTGCGATTAAGTTATTTGGTAATTTAGCTTATAGAACTTCAATTATTAAAAATGAAAAAAATAAGCTTGATTATTCTTCCATCAATAAAAATTCTGAAATAAAATTATTGCGCCAGTATTCTAAATCATATTTACACCATTTATTTAAAACCCAAGAGGGTTTGGGTTTAAGATTGGCAACATTAAATAACTTGGAATTTTATTTAACTTTAATGAAACAAATTCAAAAAGCTATTAAGAATGGCAGTCTATAGTTTGACAGATTTTTAGTATAGTGATAACTTAATAATTGCCCTAGATCGCCTAGCGGGTCTAGTAAGCAGAAAACAGCTAGGTCTCCAAGTAGACGATCCTCGGTCGCATGGAGGAATAACAGGGGAAAGCCTCCCGGGGTATTTTTTTTATCTGACGCAGCTTAAGCGAAAATGGATTATTGACAAAAAATAGTTTTATTGTTAAGTTGATTTAAAGTAAAAAACCCACAAAGTGGGAAAAGGAGGAAGGGATGAATGGTAATGGTATAAACGCACCGCACATTTGGGAGGGTAAGACGCCTCTTGATGAAACAGCATTTAAACGCATGAAGGAGGGGTTTGAAGCAACCCTCAAATCAAGCGGTGGTGAAACCATGGTACCGGAATATGCCATTGTTTTTCACCACCAGACCGGTTTTTTCACTGTTTCTGAAGCCCATGTTTACCGCGACAAAAATGGCTTTGCCAAGAGTGACGGATTCGTGCAGAGAATGGTTCTTCATCCGACCTGGCCCGTACAAATTGATCCGTCCAGACTGGGCGAGGCGCCAATGCCTCTTTGGGAGGGAAAAGATTTTCCTGACGCTCAGGCCTGGGATCTGATTCACAAGACAGCGCAAATGCGCATACCCGAACCCAACGGTGGCGTCATTGAGGTGGAGGTCGCTCTAGTCTTTGACTCCAGAGCCAGACTCTATCGCGCTTTTTCCAAGGCCTATTATCGCAATGCCGACGGCAGGGCCCTGAGTGATGGTTTTGTGGCCACGGCAGGTTTTGACAATTAGAATTTATAAAGGCGGAGCAGAAATGCTTCGCCTTTTTTCTATTTATGTCAGCGGGTATTGACAAAATTTGACTAAAGCGCGATTATTTAAGTAGAAGTACTTTTTATTAATATTGGGCCAAAAACACATAAGGAGGTGTACCATGCTAGAATTATTAGTATTGCTTCTAGGCGGTGGTGTGCTGGCCGAAGGTTTGAGCCAAAAGAGCGAGCTTAGTACTGCGAGAAGCATGATAAAGAGAGAACTCGAAGCCGGAGCAGCCGAACACGCATTTGGCCTTTCCTCGGTCAGATGGCGTCTGGGGTCAGAATTTGATGTAAATGGACATATTAATTTAGATAATGTTCTGCCCAGGCCAACAATTGCAGATGGAATGAGCCAAGCCAGCAAATATCGTTTTAAGCTGGAATTGGCAGAATCTACCCTGGCTGTGATGGATAGATTCAATATTAGTGAGTTGGGAGGAATGACACGGCATGAAATAAGAGTTGAAACAGCCTTATTGGCAAAACGAGTCAAAAACAGACAATAAAACCTGAAGGAGGTGTACCTTGAACAGAAGAACGGCCCTTTCGCTCCTGGGGGGATACACTCCACCGTATTATGGAGATGAGTATCCATTGTTATTTCCACAGTCACAACCCTTGGTACCTAGCGATCCAAGCGAAAATAGCTTGCGAGCGCTACGTATTTTGAAGGGCATCCAGCTCAAGTCCGCAGCTATTGAACAGCTCGGCGGCGTAGCGTTTGAACAAGCGCGCGGCATGAGCGCTGCCATAGTTTCTACTGTGCAAGCTGAAGGTTTGCCAGTAGGTCAGGAAGTCTGCGGCGACTTCAAAGTAAATTATGATTTTGGCGGCTGCGGCTCCAGAATTTCAATCAGTGGCCACATGTCCGTACGAAGGCGCAGATTTTAGACCCTAAGCCTCTTGGTAATACCAGGAGGCTTTTTATATTGACAAATTCCTAGATTTTTTATATGTTATTATATTAGGATAGGACTTTAAAAAAAATAGACCCGCGAAGCGGGTCAAGGAGGTGAAAATAAATTGGTTGCTACTGACAAGGAAAAATTGAGAACTCAGGCAATGTTTCTGGTAGGCAACACCTATGTGGGTGAAATCAAAAGGCATGTATTTAATCACATTAAAACTGCCCTTGATCAAGGTTTGATTCATTTTGAAGAGCTTGGAATTACCAGAGAACAATGGGTGGTGCTGGAAAAGGAATTCATAGAAGTTGAAGAAGATTTGCCAATAGAAAAAATGACAGCTGCTGAGGCAAAAGATTTGGCCAAGAGTTTTGGTGCTTTATGGCTAAAAATTCAAACGGTTACGGATGAAGAACATAAAAAAGAATTAATTGATTTGTTGAAAAATTTATGGCCGCGCATTAATCATGCCATCAGCACCCGTTTAATCACCAATTTAGACATGGGATTAACTAGAACGACTGAGTATTTTGAAATCCAGGCTTTAGTTCACGAAGATGATAAGGCAAAAAAATAAAGTCCATTCAATATTTTGAGTGGACTTTTTATTATTGACATTTTTTTACATTTTTGCTATATTATAATATCAGGTTTAAAAAGGAGGCAAAAAATGACTCAAATGACGCAAATTTCTGCCAAACAGGTCTATGATTTTCTCCGGGATTCTGATGAAGATCCTAAAAAGCTCAAAGTATTAATGACTCGCTTGGCCGGCATAACCAGTTCCGAAAAAGAGCTTTTAACAGCTCAGCAAGTAAGCCATATCTTTGAAGGATCGCCAAGCCTGAGATCTGCCTTTGAAGCGCGACAAAAGACTAACTCCTAATCACTTTGGTTAGGAGTTTTTTTATTGATAAAAATATGGTAAAATTATCATATGAAAAGGGACTCAACATTACGCCTGATAATTTTGCTTTTAATCGATGAATTAAAGGCAATTTTGTATTTTCCGCTCTGGTGGTACTCGGCGGGTTTAATTAATGTAGTTAAGGGCTGCGGAAAATTCATTAATGATTTTCAGCAAACCTTGGGTTTTATGATCTGGGTGAAAAATCTTTTTGTGCCCATGTTTGGCCAGCGCGATATTGCCGGCAGAATTATCAGCTTTTTCTTGCGCTTAGTGCAAATAATTTTTAGAGGGATTATTGTTTTAATCTTTTGCGTTTTGAATTTAATTTTTATAATCATTTGGATTTTATTGCCGATTTTTGTGCTTTATCAAATTCTTATCCAGCTTTAATATGGAAAATAATTCTGAAAATTTGCAATTTTTAATCTGCAGCCAATGCGCTGGCAGTGGTTTAGTTAATAGAAAAAAATGCAAAACCTGCCAGGCCAGGGGAGTGATTGCATATTTAGAAGGGCATATTTTATATTGGGGAGAAAAAATAAATTCCCGCTTTTTAACTTTGTATAAAATTGAACGGTTTATTACCAATGGCGTTTTTATCATATTATTTACCATTGGATTTTTGGGAATTTTAAGCCTTGGCTATGCGGTTTATCTGGATAATTTCATAAATATAATAAAACTAGAATTTTGGACGCAGAAAAATCCCTTGTTATTATATTTTTGGCTGACGATTTTAACTGATTTATATTTAATTTATTATTTTTCATTAGCCAAAGCAGCAAAAGAAAAAGTGATTGCTAAGCAGTATAGATCAGCAGAAGATAAAAATATTATTGCGCCTCCGGAAATGGATTGGCTGTCAATTAGGAAAATTGGTAAGAAAATAGATATTGCCAAAGCTTTCAATGAGGAAGCCCTGTTATTAGTAGAACAGGCTTTTAATATTGCCAAAAAATATAAAGCTTCCGAAGTAGGCCCAGTCCACTTTTTAATTGCCGCCCTAGCTTCTTCAAAAAATATACAGAATATGTTTGTACGATTGGGTGTTGATTTTGAAGATTTTGCGCCAAAAATCGGCCGTGTCGCAGCGCGTTATCCGCAAAGTGATAGCGAGCCGATATTTAACCAAAATTCCGTGCAAATACTTTTAAAAGCTTATAGAAACTCTTACAATAATCGAGCAGAACAAGTCACAACCAGCGACATAGTTGTTGAGTCAGTAAAAAGCGATAAATTAATTCAGGAAGTCTTGACTGACATTAATATCACGCCGGAAAAAGTTGAAAATGTTGTTTTGTGGTATCGTATTCGTGATATATTACACAAACAGTGGTTGCTTTATCGTGCATCAGCCAGATTAAAATCCAAAACAGGCATTGACCGGGCCATGACAGCATTGCAAACCTCATTTTTAAATCAATTTTCAGAAGACCTGACTCTGCTTGCCAAAACCGGCTATTTATCTTTATGCATTGATAGAGAAAAAGAATTTACTGAGATTTTTCGAGTTTTAGAGGGCAGTTCTGCGAAGAGCGTGATTTTGGTGGGCGATGTGGGCGTTGGTAAAACCGCCATTGTTGAGGGCTTGGCTCAAAAAATGATTGCTGATGATGTGCCAGAACTTTTAAAAGATAAAAGATTGGTTAGTTTGAGCACTTCTCAATTACTTGCTGGCGCCTCAATTAGCATGGCGCAAGAACGTTTTTATCGCTCTTTAAATGAAATTATCAGGGCAGGCAATGTTATTTTATTTATTGATAATATTCATGATTTAATCCCGGAATTAATTGAAATTTTAACTGAGGCTTTGTCAAAAAATGCTTTTATTTTTGTCAGTAGCACGAATTTGGCTGGCTATAAGAATGTAATAGAGCGCTCAAGTTTGAGTAGTCTTTTGAAAAAAATACAAGTTAATGAGCCAGATATTAATGGTGCCATTCAAATATTGGAAGGCCGGGCTGGTTTTATTGAAGCCAAAAATAATATTTTCTTTTCTTATGATGCTTTGGAACAAGCCGTAAAATTAACAGACAGATATGTTCATGATCAAAATTTACCGCTCAAGGCCTTGAATCTGCTTGAAGAAGTAGGCAACTGGGCCAAGTCAAATCTGGGCGCCAAGGCCATGGTCATGGGTAATGATGTAGCAACTTTGATCTCAGATAAATTAGGAGTAAAAGCCGCTGATGTGACCAAAAGCGAAGGTGAAAAATTATTAAATCTAGAACAAATAATTCACGAAAGAATAGTTGATCAAGAAGAGGCAGTTAATGCCGTGGCAAATAGTTTGAGAAGGGCCAGAGCCGAGTTAAGGGAAAACAAGCGTCCAATTGCCAATTTGTTATTTTTGGGGCCAACTGGCGTAGGTAAAACCGAATTAGCCAAGGTTATTGCAGAGGTTTATTTTGGCAGTGAAGAAAATATGATACGCTTAGACATGTCAGAATATCAGGAAAAAAACAGTATCAACCGCTTGATTGGCGCACCCCCAGGCTATGAAGGCTCAGAAGGCGGAGGGCAATTGACTGAAGCAGTGCGTTTAAAGCCTTTTTCCATTGTTTTGCTTGATGAATTAGAAAAGGCGCATCCAGATATTTTAAATATATTTTTGCAGGTTATGGAAGATGGCCGCTTGACTGATTCGACGGGCAGGACCATTGATTTTACTAATGTTATTTTAATTGCCACTTCCAATGCCCAGACTGCCTTTATTTCTGAAAAGGTTAAAGCTGGAATGTCCTTAGAAGAAATAAAAAAGCAACTGCTGGAAACCGAATTAAAGCAAAATTTTAAACCAGAATTTATTAATCGTTTTGATAATATAATAATTTTCAAACCCCTGGGCTTTGAAGAAGTTTTAAAAATTGCAGGTTTGCTTTTGCAGCAAGTTGCCAAAAATTTAGAAGCCAAAGGAATCAATTTTCAAGCCAATCAAGACGCAGTTATGGAATTAGCCAAAGAGGGTTTTGATCCGCAATTTGGGGCCAGGCCACTTCGCCGCGTCATTCAAGATAGAGTTGATAATGCCTTGGCTCAGTATTTAATCACTGGCAAAATTGGTAAGCGCGATTTAGTCATTTTAGATAAAGGGGGAGTAATAAGAGTGGAAAAAGCCAAAGAGCTTTAAAATTTATGCTATACATTTGGGTCTTTATTTTTACATTTTTACTCTCAATAATTTTAACGCAGTTAGCTGGCATTTTGGCGTTGAAATTAAATATTGTTGACCAGCCGGATTTTGAGAGAAAAATTCACAAAACCCCAATTCCGCTTTTAGGCGGTCTGGCGGTTTTTTTAAGTTTTGGGGCTTGTTTGTATTATTTTACATTTTATACCGATTTAATTTTATTTGGTTTCATAGTTCCGAAATATATTGTGGCTATACTTATGGCTGGTTTGGTAATTACAATTGGCGGTATTTTGGATGACAAATATAATTTAAAAGCTAAATATCAGATTATTTTTCCACTTGCGGCTGTTTTGATAATTGTGGTTTGCGGCGTTGGCGTTTCTCATATTCGCAACCCCTTTGGCGGAATTATTAGTTTTAATAATTGGCAATTTATTTTATTTTGGTTTCAGGGTATTCCATATAAAATAACCCTGGTCGCTGATTTATTTACTTTTTTGTGGCTTTTGGGTATGATGTACACTACTAAATTATTAGATGGTTTGGACGGTTTGGTTTCAGGAGTTACTGTTATCGGAGCGCTGATTATTGCTTTTGTGGCGTTGAGTACAACTGTTGCTCAACCAAATACTGCGCTCATGGCAATAATTTTGGCCGGTGCTTTTGCTGGATTTTTGCTTTTTAATTTTAATCCGGCTAAAATATTTTTGGGTGAAAGCGGCAGTTTGTTTGCCGGTTTAATGCTAGGCACCTTGGCTATTATTTCTGGTTCAAAAGTGGCCACGACTTTATTAATCATGGGCATACCGATTCTAGACGTTGCCTGGGTAATCTTGCGCCGTATTTTTAAAAAAGTGCCAATCAGTTATGCTGACAAAAAACATTTGCATTTTAGGTTATTGGATATTGGCTTTAATCAGAGGCAAGCCGTTATATTTATGTATTGTTTAACAGCTTTATTTGGAGGCATCTCGCTCTTTTTTTCAACTTATGGTAAATTGATTGAGCTGATTGTTCTGGCGTTCTTCATGTTGATTTTAGCCGCCATATTGGTTATTATGTATAAATACAAAAATAGTCCTATTTATGAACAGAAAAAATAAAAAGTTAATAATAATTTTAATCATTGTCATAATAGTGATTTTTGGCATTGGTCTTCCTGTTTTCCTCTCCGTATTTCATAATGGTTCGGATAAGGGCAAAGTAATGATTAGGGGCCATGTGATTAATGTGGAAGTTGCTAATACTCCTGAAAGTCGGATGAAGGGCCTGGCTGGCAGGGAGAAATTAGGTGTTAATGATGGTATGCTTTTTGTTATGGATGAAAAACGCTATCATACTTTCTGGATGGATGGCATGAAATTTCCCATTGATATTATTTGGATAAGTGATAATAAAATAGTTGATTTAACAAAAAATGTACCTATTCCAACGGATTCCAAGGATATTCCCGTATATAGGCCTGCAACCGAAGTTGATAAGGTTTTAGAAGTTAATGCTGGTTATATTGATGCCAATAAGATTGTCATTGATGATGAAGTGGGTATAGATTATTAAAATAAATAAATATTAGGGCCGCTTGGTTTTGCCAGGCGGTCTTTTTTTAATCAGCCGTAGCTTTACGCGAAGGCTAATTTGACATTATTTTTAAAATACGCTATTATATTTTCATAAGATTTAGCCCCACTAAAATCTTTTTTATTTATAACACACAAGTATATGGCAAAAATTGCTGTTATCAAGACAGGCGGCAAGCAATATAAAGTTTCAGCTGGTGATAAGCTGGATATTGAAAAACTTGCTGGCAAAGAAGGCGATAAAGTTACCTTGGATCAAGTTTTATTGATAGCTGATGAAGATGGCAAAAATATTGAAGTCGGCAAGCCATTTTTAAGTGGCAAAAAAATTGAAGCTAAAATTGAAAAACAATTTAGAGATGATAAAGTAATGGTTGTGAAATTCAAGAATAAAGTCAGATATCGCAGGAAGCAAGGACATCGTCAAAATAAAACCCTGATTAAGATAGACAAGATCTCGTAAAAAAAACGCCCCCGCCACGCGGGGGTGTTTTTTATTTGCCCCGCACCAGTTCAATAAAAAAAATCAGCGATGCAAAATCCAGAAAGATTTTTCGTAGGGACAGAACATTGTTCTGTCCCTACGTTTAAACGCTGATTTTTTTGTTATTACATTTCTTTTCTATTTTTAATGGCGCTGGAAAGAGTTATTTCATCTGTATATTCCAAATCTGCTCCGACTGGCATACCGCGCGCCAAACGCGTTATTTTAATTTTAAACGGCTTTAAAAGATTATTTAGATACATCATTGTTGCTTCGCCTTCCATGTCAGGATTAAAAGCCAACATAATTTCGGAGATTTTGTTTTTCTGAAGTTTTGTTAGTAAATCATTAAATCTTAATCTGTCCGGAGTTTGGCCAGAAAGAGGGTCTAGAACACCGCCTAACACATGATAAACGCCTTTGTACTCGCCAGTGTTTTCAATGGCTGCTAAATCATGCGGTTCAGCGACAATACAAATTATATGATGGTCACGATTTTTATCAGAACAAATACTGCACGGGTCTTTTTCGGAAATATTATGACAAATTGAACATTTAATCACTGAATTATTTATTTGAGTTAAAGCAGAAGCAAAGTCATTTAATTCTTCCATGGATTGTTTTAACAAATAAAAAACCAGGCGTTCGGCTGTCTTGGGGCCAATACCTGGCAGTTTGCAAAACTGGTCAATCAATTCTTGGATTGGTTTGGGAAATTTAATCATAATATGAACTTATTTTATCTGAAAAATGAAAGATTAACAAGACATCATTGACTTTATAATAAAAGAGGATTGAAATTTCAATCCTCTTTTTTCTTATGTAAAATTTAAAATTTAATGTCTGGTTCTGGACCAAAAGTCGGAGGCGGACCATAAGATTTTTTGTCCAAATCGCGGAAACTGACTTTTTGTTCATCAAAGAACAATTTAATCATGCCAGTCGGTCCATTTCTGTGCTTGGCAATATGAATTTCAGCCACATTCTTTCTGTCTAATTCCAGATCAGGCTTATAGATTGCTTCTCTGTAAATAAACATGACAATGTCAGCATCTTGCTCAATTGAGCCTGATTCGCGCAAATCAGATAGTTTTGGTATTGGCGGATTTCTGGATTCAACGCCGCGGTTTAACTGGGAAAGGGCTAAAACCGGAATATTCAATTCTTTGGCAATCTGTTTTAAGCCGCGGGAAATTTCAGAAATTTCTTGGACGCGATTATCTGTTCTAATATTGCCCTCCATTAATTGTAAATAGTCTATAACAATTAAGCCAAGTCCATGCTCCATTTGTAATCTGCGAGCTTTGGTTCTAATATCCATAATCGTAGCAATGGCTGAATCATCTATAAAAATGGGGGATTCTGATAACACGCCCATGGCATGGCCAATGCGTGGAAAATCATCATCCTCTTCGCGATCAGACAAGCGGCCGGTTCTCATTTTCCATAAATCAACATTTGCTTCAGCACAAAGCAAGCGGTCTACTAATTGTTCCTTGGACATTTCCAGAGAAAAAATACCAACCGGCACTTTATGTTTGGTGGCCACGCTTCTCGCTATATCTAAAGCCAAAGAAGTTTTACCAACCGAAGGTCGAGCGGCTAAGATCAATAAGTCTGATTTTTGTAAGCCAGCTAAAAGATTGTCCAGATCTTTATAGCCAGTTGGTATACCTCGTAATTTACCTTTTTCTTTATGTAGTTCATCAATTCTTTCAAATGTTTCATTCAAAATACTGGTAATGGGTATAAACATTTGTTTCTGATGCCCTTGTGAAACCGCAAAAATTCTTGACTCGGCTTTGTCTAAAATATTCCTAACATCATCTTCCTCATTATAGCCCATTTCAGCCATTTCACTGGCTGCTTTGATCAAATTTCTTAAAGTGGCTTTTTTCTGGACAATTTCCGCATAATTAACCACATGGCTTGAGGTTGGAACGGCATTACTTAGAGAAATCAGATAGGTCCTACCGCCAATATTTTCTAATTTACCTTTTTCTTCCAAGCGGTTGGCCAAGGTTAAGAGGTCAATTGGTTCATGTTTGCCATATAAATCTAAAATAGCCTCAAAAATCATCCTATGTTTGTCATGATAAAAATCTTCTGGGCCGACAATATCAGCCACGCGAATAATAGCGTCTTTATCAATCAAAAGAGATCCAAGCAATGATTGTTCGGCTTCAACGTTTTGAGGCGGTAATTTTTGAATGAGTTCTTGGTCTTTTTTTGCTGTCATATGTTCCTTTATCTTATAACAAATCGAATAATTTTGACAAGTAGTAAAATGTTTAGAAGTTGTTGACAAAAAGGTTAATTTTAGATAAAGTTTTTTTAGTTCATTAAAAAAGAAAAGGAGGGAAAATGATTAGGAGGTATTCTGACAAGAAAGTCGATGGGAATTGGGCGCTTAAGCACAAATATTTGCTTTGGCAGGAAATTGAACTTGCTGTTATCAAGGTGCGTTGTGAGAGGAGCACATTTCCGGCTGATGTCTGGAGCAAAATTTCGTTGATTCTGAAGAACTGCGAAATTGATGTTGAAGAAATCAAGCGCATTGAAGAAATAACCAAGCATGACCTAAACGCCTTCATTGAGGAGCGTAAGTCACATCTGCCAGAGGAACTGCGTAAATATGTGCATTTTATGATGACTTCGTATGATACGGAAGAGGCGCCATTTTCTCTGATGCTTCTTGATTCAGTCAAGGATGCAGTAACTGCCTGCGATGATTTAATTTTATTATTGTGGGAAATGGCGTTTAAGTTCCGTTATACGCCCATGTTGGGGCGTACTCACGGCCAGGAAGCCAAGCTGCAATCATTTGGCTTGCGCATTTTGCACTGGTGCCGTTCATTGGATTATGCCCGTTATCAATTGCAAAGCGCGACCACAGGCATCCGCTTCTCAAAATTAAGCGGTGCCATTGGCAATTATCAGGGCGTCACGCCAGAAGAGGAAAAAGAAGTTCTCAAGTCAATCGGCCTTGAACCATTTGTTGGCGCTTCGCAGATTATTCCCAGGATTGTGCATCAGCCATTGGCTAATGCATTAGTTATGATCGTAGGCGCTTTGACGCAGATTGCCGAGGATGTGCGCATTGCAGCACGCAGCGGCATGCCCATTATGCAGGAATTTTTTGACAAGGGTCAGATGGGGTCATCGGCCATGCCCCACAAAAAAAACACCATCACCTGTGAAAATCAAATCGGCATGTGGCGCATGGCCAAAGGCTTTGCTGATATGTTGCGTGACTGCATATTAACATGGGAAGAGCGTGCTATCGAACAATCCAGTGTTGAGCGCGTGGCTTGGCCGGATTTATTCCATGTGGTTATGCAGTCTTTCAAAAACATGACCAGAATTTTGGAAAAGCTCCAGGTTTTCCCCGATAACATGATGCTGGAAATTTATTATTCGCATGGCTGCTATGCCTCTGAAGATGCCAAGGAACTTCTTAAGGAATTCGGCCTGATTGACGACGCCTACAAGATTGTTCAGCTGGCTGCAGCAATTGTTCACGAACCCTGTAAAGTACTCAAAGATTATCGTCTGGCGAAAAAAGACGGAGAAGAAGAGCATAAATATCCAATGATCGAAGAAGCAAATATGCTTGGTCGCTGTCATAAAGATCTTTGCCAGACCATCTGCGAAGTCATTTACACTGGTGCACTTTATCCCATTGAAGCTCTCGGCCACAGCCAAGAGACAGTGGATGAGTGGAACCGTAAGCTGCAAAATATCTTTGCAGATCCAGAAAAGCTGGAGCGATGGCATAATATTTTTTCCATCGCATACCAGCTGAGAAATGAAGATTTCATTTTTAACACGTACAAGTAAAAAAAATAAAGCCCCATACCAACTGGTACGGGGCTTTTTCTTTTGGAATTAGTGTTTGGCAAAGCCGCGATATTCGGGCTCAAGGAAAAAAACACGCAGGCCTGCTTCCTTGAAAAGATCCCAGACCTCGGTAAGATTTTTCCCGTCAGCCGGCACAATGCCGCCTTTGCAGCCGGCATCAATGAGCATTTCCGCTCCTTCGCGATTGTCTTGCTTGTTAATGGCAGCTGCCGCTTGGACAAGAATGCGCAAGGCTTTTTTGGAATCTGGCGAAGAAGGTTTTAAGCAGGCAAAGGCCTCGTCCGCGCTCTTGACCAGTTGTTTGGTCAGGTTGTAAAGCACATTGTCATCCGGAGCGATGCTGGTCGCATAGGGGAAAAAGCCGTCTGAAGCAAAAAACGCTTCTTTGACATCATGTCCTGCATGAAGGGCGCGGTCCAGACAGAGGCGCACACAAGCGATTCTGTCTTGCTGGCCGCAGCCGACTGAAAGTAGCATGTTGTTTTTGGCCAGGGCAACTGTGTTGCTGGAAGAAAACCAGCAAACACACAAAGCAAGGAGTGTTGTTTCTAGGTCATAGGGGCCCATATCTTTTGTCCAGTTATTTTTCATCTTATTCAGATCAATGCTGGGATATGGCTTTTGGCGGAGAAATCCGCCGAGCACAGGGCTCCAGACCCAATCAATAACTGGCAACGAAGCCGCATCAATTCGTTTAAGGGCTGGATTAACCAAGAGTCGTCTTTTTTCCTTTTTGCCCAGAAGCTGTACGGTATTTTCAGAAATTTCCGGAGCTAGGATAAGGTCTAAGCCCCAGTTCTGACGGCCGATGGGTTTGTTTGGGTCAGGCGCATAAAGTATCTGGCCTCGAAGGTCATCAATTGGGAAATTGGTGACCACCTCGCCACCCATGATCGCGGTTGTATCGCCGTAAATGGCTCCCTTTAAAGCGTCTTCTGGCGAACGCCAATCAAAAGCCGCGCCGCATGGATTGCCATGCTTGCCGGCAATTGCTATAAAAGGCACATTGCCGCGGTTGATGCGGAAGGCATCAGCCAGATAGCGCATGATTCTGATTATGCCACTGGCATCAGCCGAAGCAATATAGCTCGGATTGCCAGCCAGAACTTGAAAGTTGGGCAGGCTGAGCGGGTCAGTATCACCGACCAGCTTGAAAAGGTCGGCTGGGTTTTGACACTTGTTTTCAGCATAGGCCAGTTCTTTGACATGTTCAAGGAAAATTGTCTCCACTTTTTTGCCGCACATTTCAGCCAAGTACTGGCTGATCGCAGTGTCATATTTGGCCATCAGATCAAAGACCTTAAAGGCCAGTTCACGCCGCAGTTCCCAACTGACTTGTCCGTTTTTGCTTTTTTCCAGAGCTTTAAGTACGCGATCACGATCGGCCGGGTCGCAGATGACGATGGTGCCGTTGTTATGGTTTTTGGCTGCGCCGCGCAACATGGTTGGTCCGCCGATGTCAGTGAGTTCCATTACCGCGTCCAGGTCGCCTCTGTTTTTTCTGATGGCATCCCTGACCGGATAAATGTCCACGCAGACAATGTCAAAGCGCGGGATGCCGTATTTTTCTCTCTCGGCGTCGTGTTCTGGCGATCTTTTGGCCAATATCCCGCCGTGGATTTTGGGATGGAGAGTGACCACTCTGTGGTCCAGGATTGCCGGCATGCCAGTGATCTTGGCCACGTCAGTAACCGGAACGTGGTAATCTCTGAGGCATTTGGCTGTCCCTCCAGAAGATACAATTTTGTAACCCAGCTTTAGGAGCGCATGTGCAAAATCGACAATGCCATCTTTGTGATAGACACTAAGTAGTGCCAACCGTTGTCCTTTTTTGAATTTCATTCCTCCTCCTCCTTTTTAGTTTTGAATTTTTTTGCCAACACTATTTATTTAAACTTTAGTTTTTGCTAAAGCTTGTCAAGGTACTAAGATGACTCAACCTTAAGTGATTTTTTGAATAATGTCAATGGATTGACGCAAGGCACATTATTTGTTAAGATTTTTTTAGCTCATTAAAAAGGTCTATTTGAGAAAGAAGGAGGGGATTGAAAATGAAAGTAACTAAAAAGTGCAAGGAGCCTGGTAATGTCAAAAAGCTTTACAAAGCAATCAATGAATTATTGCGAAAAATTTTGTTGATTTTTACTTCGCGCGGGTATCCTGAAGGCCAGGTAATGGATTTCATCTTTATCCTTTACTTAATGGTTATCGACGGAACTGATATCGAACAAATTGCCGATTCTTTGGCAATAGTCAAAACAAAATTAAGCGCAAAGGATATCAAAGACCTCATTGATTATTTGAATCAGGCAAAAAGCCTGTACGATAAGGCAAAAAAAACAAAAAGATCTTTTCGCTAGCGCAAATAACAAAATAAACGGCTCGTAATAATTCGAGCCGTTTTTCTTTTGGCTTTTTTCTGCTAAAATAAAGTGCATGAAAGAATACAAACTCAAAAAAGAAAATACTTGCCCGCTTAATTCCAAGATTGATTATAAAAATGAATTAAATGAGGAGCAGCTGGGCGTTGTCTTGAACGGGGAAGGACCGTGTTTGGTTTTGGCCGGGGCTGGCAGCGGTAAAACCAGAACCCTGGTTTACCGCGTGGCTTATTTAATTGAAAAGGGAATTGATCCTAAGAATATTTTATTGGTCACATTTACCAATAAAGCAGCTAAAGAGATGCTTAATCGCGTGGAAACACTTTTAAAATGCCAGCCCAAAGGTCTCTGGGGCGGAACTTTTCATCACATTGGCAATATGATTTTGCGTCGTTATGCTAAAATTTTGGGCTACTCAAATAATTTCAATATCTTAGACACAGAAGATTCGAAGAATTTGCTTAAGGCAGTAATGGGTGAGATGCAAATAAATTATAAAGAGAAATATTTTCCCAAAGCAGAAGTAATTTTAAATATTATTTCTTTTGCATCAAATTCGCAAAAGCCAATTTTGGATGTGATAACTGACAAATATAATTATCTGGACCCCAAATTAATTCCGGTCATTGAGTCGATTGAAAGAGAATATCAGAAAAAGAAACTCAAAACCAATGTCATGGATTTTGATGATTTATTAACCAACTGGCTTAAACTTTTGAAAAAAGACAAGGGAGTTAAAGCAAAACTTTCTGCCCAATTCAAATATATTTTGGTTGACGAATATCAAGATACCAATAAAATTCAGAGTGAAATAATTTATGAACTTTCTTCAGCGCACAATAATGTTTTAGTGGTAGGCGACGATTGCCAGAGCATTTATTCTTTCCGCGCTGCTGATATTAATAATATTTTGGATTTTCCCAATCGCTTGGCCAAGACTAGAATTTTTAAATTAGTAACCAATTATCGCAGTACGCATCAGATTTTGGATTTGGCTAATCATAGTATTGGCAATAATTTAAATCAGTACAAAAAAGAATTGCAGACAATTAAACAGGGCGCGGTTAAGCCCGCTCTTGTCCCAACCAAAGATTCTTATCAGCAAGCAGATTTTATTTGCCAGAGAGTTTTAGAATTGCAGGAAGAAGGGGAATCGCTTAATGACATGGCAATTCTATTTCGCTCTTCATTTCAAGTCATGGAAATGGAATTAGAATTAAATAAAAGAAATATTCCTTATGTCATGCGCGGGGGCATCAGGTTTTTTGAACAAGCGCACATTAAGGATGTCGTGGCCTATTTGAAGATCTTTGCCAATTTCAAGGATGAACTCTCCTGGAAGCGCGTTTTATTGCTTTACGAGGGCATTGGACCTTCAAATGCTGAGAGAATATGGCAGGAAGTGGTTAAATATAGTGATTTGAAAAAAGCTGTCAGTGAACTTTTAAACTTACCATTTTCAGTCAAAGTTACGCGCAGTTTGGAGCAATTAAATTCTTTATTGGGAATTTTATTAAAGCAGGAAAAAGATTTTATTGCCACAGCCATTCGTCAGATTCTGAAAAATAATTATGAGGATTATATTAAAAATAA
>CAIXNZ010000060.1 GCA_903920975.1 Candidatus Falkowiibacteriota bacterium
AAGTAACAAAAAAATAATTGTTATCCAAATAAAATTTCATTTAATAGTTTTTAAATCTTAACATTTTTACCTTATAGGCCACTTCAGTGGCCGATTGACTCATTAGTTCATCGCGGACTAAAGTCCGCTATAAGTTCAACTCTTTACCTTATATTATTCATCGCGGACTAAAGTCCGCTATAAGTTCAAATGCTTTACCTTACAGGCCACTTTAGTGGCCGTTGAACACAGTTAATCGCGGACTAAAGTCCGCTGTAAGGTCAAATATTTTTCTATTGGTTGCTAGTTAATGCATTTAAGTTGGGGGAGTAGTGTTTGTTATTTATTTTCCACTTATCCACATATTGGCCCAGACCGTATTTATTACTCTTGTTTCTGACTGTTGGTTTTTTTTGCGACCATTTGATAGCACTTTCTAAATGGATCTTATATCTGCCTCTGACAATGATATAGCGCAGCTCTTGTACCTTAATAGCTCGCCTAATGGTTTTTTGATCAATGCCAAAGAGGCGAGAGGTTTCTGATATTGATATGCGAATAGAATTGACTTCTGGCATATATGAGTATATGATTAATTGTCCAGATTAATGTGGACAATTGAAGTATATCAATATTTTTATTTTAATACAAATATTAATAAATGTCTTAATAATTAGCCATATTTATTCACATAGTACTGACTTGTAATATTTGTTGAGATATACTATAATAAGACTAAATTCTATATGCCCAAATTCTATTAGAATTTAATGCGTCAGAAAATGTTATAATAGTGACTGTAACATTTTTTTTAATTTTACGTCTTCTAATATGAAAGGTAATATACTCAAAAATCAATATTTACTTTTTAGAGCGAAGAATAAAGATCCCGAATCTTTTACCAAAGTTTACGATTTATATGTTGAAAGGATCTATCGCTTTATTTTTTTTAAAGTAGCCAATGCCGAAGATGCTCAAGATTTAACTTCTGAAGTATTTTTGAAAACTTGGCAATATATAAATGACGGCAAAGCAGTAAAAAATCTTAATGCTTTTTTTTACAAAATTGCCAGAAATTTAATTATTGATCATTACAGAAAAAATAGTTTGAGTCAGCAGGATGTTTCACTGGAAACAGCCAAAGAAAATCTAGATCAACGAGTTGAGGTGGCGAAAGATGAACTGAAACAAATTGAAACAAAACTGGCCATTGAAAATGTTGAAAATAAATTAAGAGAATTAAAAGACGAATATAGAGAAGTAATAATTTTACGCTATGTTGATGGTCTCTCCATCGGCGAAATAGCAGATGTCGTAGATAAAAAAAAGGGAACTGTCAGGGTGCTTTTATACCGAGCTCTCAACACCTTGAAAGAATTAATGCCAAAAGACAGCCAAGACTAAATTTATTCTCATTAAAATATAATGAAGAAAAAAGAACTCTTGCGACAACTGAATAACTTACAAAATACAATTTTACCCGACCAGGAATGGAAAGCCACAGGTCGGGAGATTTTGCGTACCCAAATTACCGCGCAAACCAGTTCTATCTCGCCCAAAGTTTTATCTCAGGCAATTTCCCATAAAATATTATTTTCTATTTTAAGGCCTGCTGGCGTATCATTGGTAATTTTTATTGCGGTTATCGGCGTCTGGGTGGCTGGTGTCAGCGCCACCAAAAATAGTTTGCCCGGCGATTTATTGTATGGTTTAAAATTAACCGGCGAAAGATTGCAGGTGAATTTATCCCTGAGTGACGAGAAAAGAACTGACTTGGAAATGGCTTTCGCAGAAATCAGATTAAATGAAGTGAAACAGGTAATGGGCAAGTCTAATGATAAAACCAAGATGGCCGTATCTCTGAAAAAATTTCAGGAGAGCATGACTAATATAAAAAGCAATCTGGCTAAACTGGAAATGACTGATAAAAGCAAGGCCTTGAAAGTCGCGAATTTAGTTGATGTGAAAGCAAAGGTTTATACTGACCTTTTAAGGGGCGAGAATATCACGCCTGATAAAAATACTACGGAAGCTATTGCTGTCTCCAAGGCCACAAGCGATAAGGCCTTGTCAGTAATTTTAAAAGATTTTGAGATTGGGAGCGATAATATCTCTTTAGCTGATATTAAAACTAAAGTAACAGTCAGAATTACAGATTTAAGAAAAGATAATGAATTAGCACAGAAAAATATTGCCACAATTATAATAAATAAAGCCAAGGCCGATGAGCTAGCTAAAGCCGAAGCTGAGGCCAAAGCCAAGGCAGAAGCTGAAGCCAAGGCTAAAGCCGATGCTGAAGCCAAGATTAAGGCGGAAGAACAAGCCAAGGCTGATGCAGAAGCTGAAAAAGCTGCTGCCGCACAAACAGATACTTCTATTAAGACAGAGCCAGTTGTAAATCAGGCAGAACAAAATCCAGTTGAAGTTACAAATACTAATACAAATAGCAATAGCAATACAAATAGCGAGGTAAAATCCGAAGAGAATCCAGTACCGGTTGAAGAGGTTTTGCCAACCATTGATGAAATAAAAAATAATCCCGTGGAAATAGAAAAATTATTAGTCAAAGCCGAAGATTTTTTGAAAAACAATTCTGTTACCCAGGCCTTTGATGAATTAAATAAAGCTGATGATCTGCTTAATATAGTTAATAAAGTGATTGATGCCAACAGCCAGTATTTGGAAGCACCGGCTGAGAATCAGGACCAAACTAAAACTCAAGCAGAAGATACTTCTGCTAAAACTGAAGAAAAAGTTTCCAGTTAGATAAGGGTCATACGGGGATTGAAAGCCCCCTGTAAGGTAAAACATTTGACCTTATAGCAGGCTTATAGCCTGCGTAAAAAATAACACACTAAAGTGTGTCGATCCGTTAAAATCGTTGGGTCTGGAACGACAGACTTCAGTCTGTTAGACAGCCCAAAGTGTGTCGATCCGTTAAAAAATGTTCCTAAAAATAACTTCCGCCAAAGGCACGCCTCGCGATGCGGGCGGATCCGCCTCTGGCGGAAATTAAGAATTGATATTTAAAATTTAAACTAATTAATCATTGTGGGCGGATCACACTTTGGCAATAATTGTAAATTGTAAATTGCTCATTGATAATTGCCAATGTGTGGTTCGTCCACGTCCTGAACTATTCGGTTCAGGATACGCCCTAAACCCAAAAGGTAAGGGGTGAACTAATTAATGCTCTTTTCTTAGAAACTGGGCTAAGCAGATGACAAGGATCCAATTTCGTTAGCGAAAAGGCCGACTCCAAGGTAAACTTGGTGGCGCCAGCGAATTACGGATATAAAAACTTTGTTGTTTCGCATCCAGTTGCTTAAGACTAGAGTTAATTTAAGGAAAATTATTATGAAAAAGTTTTTTACTGTTAGCGTTGTAGTACTGACTATTTGTTGGGCTGTTGGTTTGGCTGCATTTATTCCAGTCGCACAAGCTACTACTTTTAGCTCAGGCGATTTGATAAAAGCATCTTTACCCGCAGTTTATTACTACGGTGCTGACGGCAAGAGATATGTCTTCACAAATCAGAAGGCATATATGTCATGGTATGCTGATTTCTCCGGAGTGAGAACAATCACTGACGGCGAATTAGCTACTATTTCAATCGGCGGTAATGTTACCTATAGACCAGGTGTCAAAATGGTAAAAATTACTACTGATCCAAAAGTTTATGCAGTTGCTGCAAATGGCAGCTTACGATGGGTAACAACTGAATCTATTGCATCATGCCTTTACGGCGCAAGCTGGGGCACTAAGATTGAAGATGTGGCAGATCCATTCTTTGTTAACTATTCTGTTGGCTCACCAATCAATAACTGCACTGACTATTCAGTAACTGCTGCTACTACTGGAGCTCAATCTATTAATGTAGATAAGGGCTTAAGTGGTACAACTACAACTGGCGGTAATTTGAATGTTTCTTTAGCATCTGATACACCGGCTAGCCAAACAGTGGCTGCTGGCGCTTCTGCTAATTTCACCAAGATTACCCTAGCTGCTGGTTCTGTAGCTGCTACAATCAAGTCTTTGTATATTACTCGCTCTGGTTTAACTGGCAATGATGATATTCAAAACATCAAGTTAGTTAATACTAGTGGTGCTACTATTGGTACAGTCGGTTCATTAGGCTCAAACAGCAAGGCCATGATTACCTTTGTGCCAACCTTGACAATAGCTGCTAATAGCTCTATAGCATTATTTATTAGAGCTAGCGTTGATCCAGCCGCACCAACAGGCACTACTGCTTCTTTGGGTATTGCTGCTGCTTCTGATGTTATTTTGGAAGCCGGCACTGTAACTGGTTCATTCCCAGCTACTGGTAATTACATGACCGTATTATTCTTAGCAACTCTTGGTACTGCTACTGTTGGACAATCAGCCGCAGTGGTTGATTCTAAACCAGATGCTGGCGCAAAAAGAGTTCAGGTTTCTGAATTTTATGTCCAAGGTGGCGCTAACGAGGATTTAACTGTTGAGGCCATCAACTTAATGGAAGCTGGCTCTGCAGCTAATTCTGATTATGCCAATATTGAGCTTTACAGCTTAACAGAAGGCAGAACATTAGGCACTGTGGCTGCCTGGGATGCAAATTCCAGAGCAACTTTCGGCGGCTTAAATGTTGTTATTCCAAAGGGCGCTAAACATATTTTCCAGGTTTATTCTGATGTTATTAGCGGTTCAGGCAATAATTTGGATGTTGATGTGACTGATGGCTCTGATGCCTTAGTTACTGTCAAGGGCAATACTTATGGCTTCTATATTTCACCAACAATTTTGGGTGGTTGGGATGGCCAAGGTATCCCTCAAATAACTCCATCTTGTGCCGGTGCACCTTTTGCTTGTGGTCAAACAGTTAATACTGGCAGCTTAAATGTCACTAAATCTACTTCTACTCCAGCTACTGGCAATGTTGCCATTGCAGCTGAACAACTTCTGACTTCTTGGGATTATGAAGTACGCGGTGAACCAGCTAAGATTACTTCAACTAGAGTTGATTTAACATTAGGTGGCGCATTAGCTATTGGTGATTTAGCCAATGCTCGTTTAGTTGATGAAACTGGCACATTAGTGGCTGGTCCGAAGACTGTTACTGGCGCTACTATTACCTTTACTGAAACTTATATTGTACCAACTGGTACTCATAAGTATTCTTTCAAGGTTGATATCTTAAGCACTGCTACAACAGGCAATATCCAGGCTGCTATTCTTAACCCATCAACTGGCATTGCTGCTACTGGCATGAATACCAGAGACAATACAACTATCACTCCAGCTTCTGCAGTTGCTGGCAATGTGCAGACAATCAAGGGCGTCAGCTTAGCTGTTACAACCTTGACTACACCTGCACAAGCTAATGTTGCTGTTGGCGCGCAAGATTATCTGTGGGCTACCGCTGCCTTGGATGCTACAAATTCTGGTGAAGATGTCCGTGTTTCTGCTGTTACTGTTCAGGATAATTTTACTGATGTTGCTCCTGCTCCAGTTGCTAACTTTAACAACTTACAGAATATAGAAATTTGGGCTGACTTAACTTCTGCCTCTTCATCACGCGGTGACGCTTATGAAACAAAGGTTTCTAACAGCGAACAGGCACCTAACGATGCTAGTGGTACTGCCACAAAACAAATTGCTTTGACCCAGGTGATTACAGTGGCTAAGGCTACTTATGTGAGGATTGCAGTTATTGCTGATTTATCAACTTTGGCTAGCGCAAATGACCAACACACCATTAATATTTCTGCCGTGTCTGCTACTGGCAAATCAACTGGCAGTGTTCCGCCTAATACTCTTACTGGCGCTGGTCAGATGATGACAAATAGTGGCAGCGGTATATTTAATCTGGCTATTTTGGATGCTGCTTCGCCATCTGCTGCAATACTTTTGAGCAATGCTCAAAAAGTAACTGTGGCTGCTTACAAGGTTCAGGCTAGCGGTATTGAAGCCATTAACC
>CAIXNZ010000061.1 GCA_903920975.1 Candidatus Falkowiibacteriota bacterium
GACTGCAGCCTCCCGTAGGAGTCTGGGCAGTGTCTCAGTCCCAGTGAGGCGGGTCATGCTCTCACACCCGCTACTCGTCATAGCCTTGGTGGGCCGTTACCTCACCAACTAGCTGATAAGCCATAGTCCCCTCTCGAAGCGCCTGAACTTTAAATGAATGACTTACGCCACTCATTATTATCGTGTATTAGTCCCGCTTTCGCGGGGTTATTCACGTCTTCGAGGCAGGTTACCAATGTGTTACTCACCCGTTTGCCACTCCTAGTCTAATCTTGCGAAAAAACTAAGCGTTCGACTTGCATGCCTTAGACACGCCGCCAGCGTTCATCCTGAGCTAGGATCAAACTCTCAAATAAAGTAATGATAAGGTTCATTACAACAACCTTCCCCAGTTGGGGAAAAAGGAATTGATTCTATCACTTTTTAGTTGTCAAAGAAGAAAAAACAGGGAAATCCATTGTCCATCAAATTATCCCGCGCGGGATTTTTAATAGATCGAATTTCTCTGTTTTTTCTCCTCCCCATCGGAGCTATTGCAAAGATGGGATATCACTGAAAAATTAAATTTTATAGTCTTTTTGAGAACTTTTTAAAGTTAATTTTAGATACTGGCATTATAAACATTATTGATTAAGCTGTCAAGAGGTTTGGGCAGCCATTTCATTAACAACTTTTACACAATCATGCTATTATTTATGTGCATCAAAAGTAATTTTGTAAAATCCTTTTTTGGTTTTCCATTTTTTTGCTTTAATGTCCTTAAACCCGGCTTTTTCTAAATGTTTTTTCATTTCTTGTTCAGAGGGCACATAGCCAATAAACACAGAGCTCTGATCACCATAGCCCAGGTAGACTCCATCTTTTCTATATTCCACTTTTTCAATTTCAAAATCATATTGATCTTGCCCTTTTAATTCCTCAAAATCAGGCTCAAAATACATTGGCTCATCTAACATATAAGCTAGCATATTACGGCCCTGCAATATGATGCTTTTTGCGATAGGGTCTTTTTCTTGCTCAAAATCCCGATTAAATTCCAGCAGCTTTTGCATCATCTCTTCTTTATTATTATAAAAAGCTGGATTATTTTCCGCGACCATTTTATCAACTGATTCATAAATATCTCTGTTAGGTATATCTAAAACAAGTGTCCCGCCCTTTTTTAATACTCGCTTAGCCTCACTTAATACTTTCTGCTTGCCTTTATTGCCTAAAATGTCGCAAAAGACGTGCCAATTATACATAACCGCATCATAATTATTATCAGCTAAGGGCATATGCCTGATATCGCCAACTACGCCGGCTACTGCTTTACTTTTTTGATTCATCTGTTTTATTAATTCTGGTGAAGAATCAACATTGGTTACCTCATAACCCTTTTGCGCCAAAGGGATAGCAATTCTGCCCTCACCGCCTCCGGCATCTAAAATTTTTCTAACTTCATTTTTTTGAAAAATTTCTTCTAGGATATTTAGTTCTTTAGGTAAGTCTGCAGTTATTTCAGAGCGAGCTGCTAATTTATTTTTATGTACCTTATAAAAATGCTCTTTATTAATTAAGGCCTTATCACCATAATCATCTTCTATTTTAGCCAATAATTCTGGAACTGAATGTATGCCTGCTAATAGACTAGTAACGTTCGGGATATCAAAAGCTATATCAGCTCCAACCGCTATAGCCTCTTTAAGTATGGATCTATTAAAATCCTGAACAAAAATCGCAGGCTGTTTTTTTATTTGCTGAGAATTTCTGATTTTAGTAATTATTTTGAGAAGCTCTTGATTGGCATGATTAAATATGACAATATCAAGATCTCCAGTTTTGAGTTTTTCCATTAATTCAGCTGGACCCTCTACAATTTGCTGTTTGCCAACATCAAATAATCCTAAAACTTGCTTCATGGCTAAATTTAAAGTTTTTGTGCCGATGTATGGATTTTTTTCCTGAAAATACAAAATGTTTAACGCTGGACTGATTTGCTCCGAAGCGGACAGCATTTCTTTCTTTTCGGGTATTAATTGTCCTAATTGTTCTGGCATAAAAAATAAAATTAGTAATTCAATTTTAACATAGATTCTGAATTAATAAAAAAGGGGAGTCAGCTGCTTATAGCAGTCAACTCCCCGGCCCTTAGAGGCTATTGAGCCAATCGCTCAGCTTTCTAAAAGCTTTGGAATCAGTGATTGGCACCAACCGGCCGTCGATCAGAATTTTGTCATCGTAAAAAACCAGATGCCCCATGCAGTCTGCCTTTGCTGCCAAATCATCTAGGCTGATTTTGAGCATGCTCGAAGCTCTGATCAAACAACCCTTATCTGGTAGATCCAAACTGCCATCCCATGATTTTGGATTCAACAGCACGCGGTGATCCGTCAAAATATCACCTATAATCGGGCTGTAAAAAATCATGCCTCCAATATTGACGTAATTAGGGAAAAGAAGAACATTGACAACTTTAGTTTTCATAGCTATAACTCCTTTGTTTTTCAAAATAAGCCCCGGCGTATTATGATACGCCTGTAGTTAGTACATCCCACCTTTGTTTTCAATAGCTTCAGTTTCCATTTTATTATCCTCCTATTTTTTAAATGTTCATTTTCTTGAATTCACAACACCTTGTTATGAACTCAAGTAATGAGGGGAGATGGCTGCTTATAGCAGTCAGCTCCCCCTTTCAGCCAAGTTACTAATAACTTCTATCTTCGTCTATCGTAACTGGCCTGACCTTCCTTTTGCACTTTGGGCAGGTTATTATACCATCGGGGAAAAGACCCCAGCCTCCTAAATGCTCCCACCACTCATGTCCACATTCGGGACATTTAAATTTTGCGTATGAACTCATGTTCTATTCCCTCCTTTCTAGGCAATAATTATTGTTCTAAAAGAACTTTCACTATATTTCAAGCTTTAAGAAAATCTTAAAGACTGAATGTAGGTGGGGAGCAAGGCAAATTTTATATTCTGTCCGCTCCCCATGCTTTAGATGAGATTATCTTTTTTGGCGTAGCGATCATCGTCTTTTAAACCTTCGGCTTGCTGTATTTTGTAGATCCTGATCAAAAGATCTTGATTGTCTTGATCAAGATATGCCTGCCTAATAGCCATCAGCTCAGCAATGTCTTCAGCTCCTTGCCCCTTGGCAATGGTATCGGCGACAAACATTGTCAGTACTTTTACTTTGTCACCTGTTTGATCAAGCGTAGTCTCAAGATCTTTAAAGGCCTGAATAAAATCTGACCAGCTGGCAGTCTTTCTCATCTTCTTTATGCCTTTCATGGGTAAAAAATGACTCCCAACCAACTTCGCAATCCTAGCCTGACTTAATTCATGCCTGATAAAAAGCTGCTGATCCAGATTATGGACCATTTTTTCTCCAACCACTTCATGATCTGGAAATGTCTGGTATTGCTGACCGTGCTCATTGAACATAATCTCGCCGTTTTTGATTCTGGGTTCTGCTACAACCGGCTTACCAATGTCATGCAACCAAGCCGCTGCAATAACCTCTTTATCTGTTGTAAGTTTTTTGACTTCATTAACCATCACCAAAGTATGATCATAGACGTCAAACTCATGAAAAGGATTTTGGATGCAGCCTTTGCCAGCTTGAACTTCTTTAACCAGCATCATATCAATTTCAAAGCGTTCCATTTTATACCTCCTTTGATTTAGAATTATTTGTTTCAAAGAACATTGTTTGCCTTTATTTATCAGATTTGAGCTAGGGGATGTCCCTTTTTCATCCTGATTAAGCAGTATAGCATATACTTCAATTTTTGTCAAGTATTTTCCGACATAATACTAATATTTATTGCTAAAATTAGCCATTTATATATGTATAAATTGGTATATTTTAGCTCAAATTAGTCAAATAAAAGCTTGACAAATTCTGCCAGTATGATATAATGAATGTAGTCGAGAATTATCGACAAAATTTCAAATTAAATGAATATTAAAACAATTTTAGAACAATTTGACTTAAAACCTAAGGAAATTGAAGTTTATTTGGCATGCCTGGAATTGGGCAGCTCTAATGCTATTGCCATAGCTAAAAAAGCCGCGGTCATTCGCACCACGGTTTATGATATTTTGGACAGCTTAATCAGCAAAGGCCTGATTGTCCAAAGCCAGAAAGGCAAAAAAAGGCTATTTTATGCTGAAGAGCCGGAAAAGCTTAATAATCTTTTAGAAGAAAAAAGAAAAAAATTAGAAGAAATAATGCCCTTATTAAAATCAATGTATAATACTGCGGGAACCAAGCCGAAAATTCGCTATTATGAAGGCAAAGAGGGCTTAAGAGAGGTTTACCGCGATACTTATCGCTTTGGTTTTAAGGGAAATTTACTGGCTTTTGTAACTGAAGATATTGTCAGCCGCCTGGGGCTTGATTTTGCCAATGAATATATTCAGGCCAGATCTAAACACAAAATCTTTGCTAAAGTAATTGGTCCTGATACGGAAGCAATCAAAGCTTACAAGAAAGATGATAAAAAATTCTATAAAGAAACC
>CAIXNZ010000062.1 GCA_903920975.1 Candidatus Falkowiibacteriota bacterium
CCAGATATTATATCTTTATAACTTTCTAACTTTTCACTTTCTAACTTCCTTTATTATACTACAAATCCCCCAAAAAATGGGGGATTTGAAAAAAATTAAAAATTTAAGTTGTTATTTATTGTCAGCCTTCTTTTTAGCAGCTTTAGCTTTTTTTATTTTTTTTGTGGTAAAAGAGCCTTTTTTAGCTGCTCTTTGCCTGAATTTTTCCACACGTCCGGCAGTATCAACCAATTTTTGCTTGCCAGTATAAAAAGGATGGCAATTTGAACATAATTCAATATGGATTTCCGGCACTGTTGAGCCAACCGTAAAAGTATTACCGCAGGCGCAAATCACCTTGGCTTTTTCATTGTATTTTGGATGTATTTCGGCTTTCATTATTTTAGATTTATTTTTTAGATATAAAGAATTTTATCATAATAATTAAGTTTTGGCAAGAGTTGCTTCAAATGCTTGTTGTGAGCATTTGAATTTGCTATAATTTAAGCAGGGAAGATTATTAACAATTCCCATGAAAAATCGCTTAAGAAAGCTAAATTTCTTAAAGTCTTTTAATACTACAAGGCCAATTTTAATTTTGGTCTTAATTTTTATTTTAATAGTAACTTTTGTAAATCAGCAGCCAATAAAAGATGCTCGGGCAGCCACTTATACTTATACTGAAAATTTTTTGACCACTACTTACGAAGACACATTATTCACGAATGGCAAATGGGACACTTCTTTGGGCCAAGCAAATTTACTAAGAAATCAGCTGGGAGCAGAAAATATATCTAATACCGGCGCTAATGGCATCTATCAAATTGATTTACAATTAGATAGCAGCGACAATCCTTTTGTGGTATGGGGAGATAATAGCAGTGGGATTACTAATATATTCTTTTCCAAGTTTATTCCTGGCGTCGGTTGGACAAAAATGGATGGTACGATTGGCCATGATAATATTTCTAATAGTTCAATGGGTTGTTATGATCCGCAAATATTACTAGATAGTGCTAATAATCCCAATGTTATTTTTACTTGTTCTCAATCATATTTTACAAAATGGAGCCCATTGGCCTGCGGAGGTTCGGGCTGTTGGACAAAAATGGATGGGGTTACTCCAGGTAAGGACATGTTTACGGGACTTGGCTCAAAATTAAGAATGGCTTTAGATGCAAGTGCTAATCCCTATATTGTTGGTTCAAACGTTAGTTTTGTTAATTTCATCAAATGGTCTCCTGGTGCTTGCGCAGGAGCCGGCTGTTGGACAAATATGGATGGTGCTATGGTCGGTGCAGAGATATTATTTTCTAATCCTAATAATTATCCCCAAATTCTTTTAGAGAAAACAGCTCCTTTACCGACTCCACATGTTATTTATTATTCCGCAGGAGCTGGCGCCACTAATATAGAACACATTAAATGGACATATGGTTCATTGCTATGTGGCAATCCTATTGGTTGCTGGACAAATATGGCCGAAAATTTAACGAATGCTGATAATATTTCCAATGATAATCACGTGGATTTACCGCAAAGAAGAGTTAATCAATTTCAATTGGATTTAAGTGATAATCCATATATTTTGTGGCAGGATACGACAGGTTTGGTTCAAGTTTCTGACATTTATTTTGCCAAATGGACGCCAGGACCAGGACTTTGCCCAGATATTGCTGGCTGTTGGACTAAAATGAATGGAATTGATCCTAGCCCTGATAATATTTCAAATACTTTGGCTTCTTTTATTAATGCTACAAATGCAACTTTACATCTAGATAATAGTAATAGCCCTTATGTTACATGGACTTCGCGTTTTCCTTATGCGAATCCTTTTTTTAATGCTGGTGATATTTTTATTAGTAAGTGGGATCCAATTGGTTGCACCGGAGCTGGTTGCTGGACAAACATGGCAGGTATAAAAAAATGTTTTTACGGCACTAATAATGGAACAACCTGTACTAATGACATCAATTGTACTGGCGGTGGTATTTGTCGCGGATTTGATAATCTATCCAATAATACTTCAACTTCTCTTGATCCCGTGCTGGCTTTTAATTCCGCGTTTTTACCATATGTTATTTGGTCTGATGGCGGTTTGAATATTATGATTTTAATCACCAAATGGACTATTGGCGCTGGTCCAGGAGTATGCGGAGGAATTATTAATGATTGCTGGACAAATATGGATGGCTCGGTTGCCGGCTATGAAAATCCAGTCGGTACTGGCAATATTTTTGGCACTAATGCTCTGCTTGCACTTAATACATTTGATCAGCCAAATATTTTTTTCGTTAGAAATCTAACTCTAGGCAGGGATGTTTATTATACAAAATACTTAACTGGCTATACTTATCAATCGACTGTTCAATCACTGAATGTTAATACGCCGGGCGTTTATGTTGGCTCTGCCACTTTAACAACTACTCAAACCGACTCTCCGCCCAATCAAACAATTGATTATTATCTTTCTAATAATGGCGGTGTAACCTGGAATCCAGTTAGTTTGGGCGTTGAACATGTCTTTTCTACATCTGGAAATAATTTACGATGGCGAGCGGTTTTGAAAACAACTAATAGCGGTTTTACTCCTATTATTGATGATCTATCTATTATTTATGAAACTCCAAGAATTAGTTGCAGTGTTGTACCTTCTGTAACTGGCATAGGCGGAATAGTTAATCTAAATGCAACAACCACTTTTGCCCCAGCTCCTGGCAGTGTTAGCGCCCAGGTATTTAATAATGGAAATTTATTAGCAACCTTGCCTTTAATAAATACTGGCGGTTTAAATTATAGTGTACCTTTAACAACAACCAATATATATAATGGTCTAAATAATGTGGTAATTACTGCCACTGACCCTGGCCCGCCTCAGGTTTATACTTGCAATACTTCTTTCATAGCGTCTAGCAGCACCATGGATCCACGGCCAGCGGCACCAAGAGATTTAAGTTGTACAGCAATTTCTTCAAATACCATTCGTTGGAATTTTGCTGATACAGCAACCAATGAAACAGGCTTTCGTCTCTATGGTCCTGAAGGAAAAATCTTAGATACGGGAGGTGAGATTACCACAGATTTAAGTCATTTAGACGAAATAGGATTGTTGACCAATACTTTGTATCCAGATAGGTATGTCAAAGCATTTAACGGCGCCGGTGAATCAGACCCTACTGATTTAGCCAGTTGTTATACATTAGCGAAAGCTCCATTGTCACCCAATCAAGTTACTGTCAATGATTATAATATTACTATTAGTCTTGAGCCCAATGATGATAATCCACCAGCAACTGAATATGCAATCAAGGAATTAATTACAGGGTTATATATTAATGGTGATGGTTTATTTGCCGACATTGCAAGTTGGCAAACATATGATAATTGGGGCGGCGTAAATGGGATAAATGTCAAAGGTTTTAATGAAACACCTAGTCCCGATCAATATACTGCCCAATTTAAAATGGCTTTAGCGCCTGGCACGAATTATCAATTTGCAGTCAAGGCGAGAAATGGCGATGGAGTGGAAACTGCCCTTTCTCCAGTTCTAAGCGTCAGTACAACAGGAAGCACGCCAACTGGCGGCGGTGGTGTTACAATTTCTGCGACAAAGGGCGTGGCAATCAATTTGGCTTATAATTTTGCTTCTAAATTTTTTAAGACCGCCTTTGCCCAGACCAGCGATTCCTTTGAGAACAGATATGTCATTTTGCTTCGCGAATTTTCCTTCTTACTCAATATTATTTTGGCCATCTTGGTCATCTTTCTTATAATTTCCATTTATAGTTCACTAAAATACTTATCCAAAAATTCAGCCGCTAAAAAATCTTTTTCCTTGATTTGGACATTACTGACCAAAGAACCTGCTTATGTTTTTTCTGTTCATGCTCCGCGCGATGAGGACGGCACTTTCCAGTCATCCTTTCAAAAGCACCGCGCTTTGCATCTTTTGACCCAAAAAACCCTGATGCGCACTTTGGGCTTGATTATTATTAAACTCATTATTCTGGCCGTTTTAATCTTTGGGTTGACCGGCTTTAATCATTCAGGCTCTGCCCAGATGTCTAGCTATAACCAGAGCGGAGTGACTGTGAATGTTGGAGATAAATTGAGTTATCTTATTGAATTGCAAAACACCAGTTCTAACACAGCGAGCGATATTGTACTTAGCGATTTATTAGATTCTCATTTGTTTTATGTCAGCGGTAGCGCTAATGCGAAAATAGGTTCTACTCCAATAGCTATTATTGAGTCAATAGTCAATCAATCATTAATTTTGCGCCTTAGTACTTTGCCGCCTAATTCCACAGCTTCAATTACCTTTGATACTAGAGTGAGGTCTGGCTCGCAAGGAGCCACAATAAATAATAGTGCTTCGGGACTGGAGTCCACTAGCGTTACTTTTTTGACCAATACAGTGACAAACCGCGTATCTGCGCCGCCTATCTGCGCTGGTCCGGGTCTTAGCGCTATTGTCTATGGCAATGGTGTTTGCTGCTCAGGGCTTATTTTGCAAGGAGGTATTTGCAATGTGCCGGTGACATCTAGGTATTCATGCAATTCAACAACCTGGCAATGCAGCGTTGGTTCCAGCGGTCCATATAGCAATCTGGCTTCTTGCCAAAGCGCCTGTGAAGCGACTTTGCCTCCTTGCGTCGGTGATCAATGTAATGTCACTCCTCCGCCCTGCACTGGCCCAGAATGTATCAAGCCGCCAACTCCGCCAGCCTGCACAGGTCCAAACTGTGGAACGCCGCCGACTTTGCCAGTCACTCCGCCTGGTCTCACGCCCATTCCCATTATCAACTCAATCATTGAAATAATAGTTACGCCAGAAGCGCAGAAAGTCACAACAAACTATATAACTCCGGCTTTGATTGCCGTGGCAGTGATGAATACTATTCCAATGGCCATCTTGCTCACCAGCTATTTATTGCCGTATCTTCATTTAATATTCGTGGAGCCGCTCCTTTTCCTATTTCGCAA
>CAIXNZ010000063.1 GCA_903920975.1 Candidatus Falkowiibacteriota bacterium
ATTTTGGAATGATAAATTAAGGGTTGAATATCATCAGAGCTGATTACTCCGATGCCCAGTTTACCCGTTAAAATCCCGAGATCAGTTTCAAACTTTGATAAAAATGGCGTTTTGACAATATTGTGATATCTTTTGTGCGGTCCAATCCCATCCCATGAAAGCATGCCTCCCCATGCCTTACCGAGATGGTTTAAACCATTCGTGCCGCGATACAGCACTTCAGCTAAATCTGTTTGCGCAAATCCTCCGAATAATCCCGACATCTTGGTCCTCCTTTATTTTTTTATATTTTTTTAAATAACAAAAGGGACGTATCTCGCCCCCAGCTTAATTTTAGCTTGGCTTGGCAAAAGTGTCAATTTTTGCTAAAATTACCACATAGAATTTACCATTCTAAATTCTATATTCTATATTCTTTATTCTTAATTCTAAAAAATATGCTAGATATAAATTTTATACGAGCCAACCTCAAAGAACTGGAAAAAGTGAGTAAACAAAAGGGTGTTGAGATTGATTATAAGCTGTTGCTTAAACTTGATGATCAGAGGCGAGATTTAATTGCTAAAATTGATGAATTACGCAAAAGACGCAATGAAATTGCCAATTTATTAAAAGACCCGAAACAGCGCAATGAACAGGTCATGAGCGAGGGCAAGGAAATCAAAGACGAAATTGTTGAGCTGGAAGCCAAGTCCAAGAAAATTATGGAAGAATATGACGTGATTATGCTCCGTGTGCCAAATGTTGTGTCCAAAGATACGCCAGTTGGCAAAGATGATAAAGATAATAAAGAAATCGATAAGTGGGGCAAAATTCCCAAGTTTAAATTTGAAATTAAAGATCACATTCAACTAGGCAAAGGTCTGGACTTAATTGATTTGGAAAGGGGAGTGAAGGTCTCAGGTTTCCGCGGTTATTATTTAAAAAATGAAGCCGCTGAAATGCACATGGCTCTTTTGACATATGCCATGAACAAATTAATTGCCAAGGGTTTTGCGCCGTTTATAACACCAACACTTGTCCGCTCAATGGCCTTAACCGGCAGCGGCCATTTTCCAGCCTCCAAAGATGAAATTTATCAGATCCAAAATCCTGGTAAGCTTGATAGCGGAGAAATAATTTCAGAACCATTATATTTATCAGGCACTTCAGAGCCAGCACTTTTGGCTTATCGCACTGATGAAATTTTAAAAGAAGAAGAATTGCCATTGAAGTATTGCGGTTTTTCCACCTGCTACCGTTCAGAGGCCGGCAGTTATGGCAAAGATACAAAAGGTTTATATCGCTTACATGAGTTTATGAAAGTTGAACAAGTTGTCATTTGTCAGGCTGATTTAAAATTGGGTTTAAAATATCTGGAAGAATTACGGGGAATTGCCGAAGAAATTTTGCAGGACTTGAAATTGCCATATCATGTGGTATCTGTTTGCACGGCTGACATGGGCGCTGGCAAATATAAAATGTATGACTTGGAAACATGGATGCCTTCTCGCAATGCTTACTGCGAAACTCATTCTGATTCATTTTTAACTGACTGGCAATCGCGCCGATTAAATTTAAAATACAAAACCAAGGATGGCGAAGTAAAATACGCTTATACTCTGAATAACACTGGCTTGGCCTCTCCGCGCATCTTAATTGCTATTTGGGAGAATTATCAAAATCAAGACGGCTCAATCACTATCCCAGAAGTTATCAGGCCATACATGGGCAATCGCGATAAAATAGCCAAAAAGTAATTATGAGAAAGTTTTTCCGCAAAATTGTCCTTTTGATTTTAAATAGAAATGCTAAGCAGTATCTTAAAAAATATAAGCCCAGTTTAATTATTGTTTGCGGACAAAAATACAGGACCAATATAAAAGATGATTTAGTGGAAGCCTATAAAAATACTGGTATATTGGTTCGCGGTACATTTAAGGGCTATAATTCGGCCATTGGCATACCCTTATCAATTTTGAACCTGCAAGCAGGTTTTACTTCTATTATTAAGTGGTTTAAATTGATTTTAAGCTCATTTAAGGCCTTAAATGAGCAAAATCCGCCTAAAGTATTAGTCTTAGAAATAGTTGTTGATAATGCCAAAGAAATGAATGATTTGCTCAAAATTATAACGCCCAGCACTGTAATTTTTACTGATTTTGATGAAAGTCTAAAAGAAACTAACTTAAATCAAGCATATAAAAAATTAATATCAGTAGTGGGGGAGGGGACCCTGCTAGTAAACGGTGACTGCAAAGAAATACTTAATTTAGTTGAAGGGAGGGGGATTACATTCGGCATAGATCAAGGTGTTGCTATCAAGGCTTCTGAAATTAAAGAATCAGACAATGGTCAGGAATTTTTATATACATATAATGGTAATTCTAAAAAAATATTAGTACCCAGGTTTGGTGAACAAACAATTTACTCATCAATAATTAGCAATTTTTTACTCTCATTAAAGTTATAAAATGGATTTTAACAAGGGTTTATTTAACCAAAGAAAATATCGGATTGACAGAAATATCAGGACAAGAAGACCTTTTAAATTAAAAAAGGACTTTTTTAAATTAACACCTTTGAAAGTTATTAATATCTTGCTTTTAGTAGGCGTTATTTTCGGCATTTATTTCTTTTTATTCTCAGATTTTTATAATATCACCAATATTGAAGTTACTGGCAATCAGATTATATCCACTGATGATATATTGGATATTACTAATAATTATTTAGCTGGAAAATCTTTATGGTTATTGAAAAACAAAAATTCCTTTATTTTTAATAAAAACGAAATAAAGCGCAGGATAAATGAATATGTGCTTTTGGATGAATTAAAGATTGATAAAATTTTGCCTAACACAATTAGAATAACTTTGAAAGAAAAGGACGCGGCTTTGAAATGGATTTCGGCTGATCAAGAATATCTTGTTGATAAAAAAGGAATAATCATAAAAAGATTTTATAAATTAACCATTCCTAAAATTTATCAACTGGAAGAACCGCAGACTAAAGTTGAATCGACAAATGATTCCTTTTTAAAAATTATTAATACGGCCAATGAGGATGTAAATCTGGGCCAAAAAGTTTTTCGGCCAGAAGATGTTGATTTCATTTTTAACTTGCAAGAAAAACTTAAACAGCTTGATTATCTGAAACTCAAAGATATTTCAGTACCCAATAATTTGCCAAAATTTATAACAGTTAATACTGAAAGCGGTTGGTTACTTTATCTAAACTTGTCGGAAACAGTTGAAAGTCAGCTTAGTCGTTTAGACCTTTTAATAAAAGAAAAAATTAGAAAGGAAAATGTTAATCGTTTGGATTACATTGATTTACGACTAGGGGAGAGTGTTTATTACAAATTTAAATAAAAAAAGAAGCGCCATCTAACGACGGCGCTTAAAAGCATCTTTCCTGGGTCCCCAGGTCCTGCAACCTGGTTTTGTGCATAAGAATCGATCATGACCAAGCGATGTTACTGGGGCACCACATTCAGGACAATGTTCAGTGGTGTCGATGGGCAGTTCCTCGAACTTGATTTCGCTTGAGAACGCTAGTTCGCCACTTGGGGTTAGTATAGTTGCCATATGACACCTCCTGTTTTAATCATATATAATACCATAAATAGTTAAGCTTGTCAACAGTAAATAAGCATAAAATAACAAAAAATGGCTAAATTTAGCCATTTTTTAGTATAAAATTAGGTAAAAACCATGTAAATATGGGCTTTTTATAGCAAATAAATCAAAATATGGATATTTATATAAATTGATCAAACAAGGTGTAATAAGGCCTAGGTGATTGAGTCTAGTGAGTTAAATAGGTATAAATTACATATAAATTACTAATTAATTAAAAAAGAAAAATATTTTTTACGGATTTGAATTAATTGTTGATTTAATTGAATCGGAGACGATATCTAATACAGGTTAAATCTAATAAACAAGCCCAAATGACCCACTTAGAGTGTCGTATAAGATATATTGTGCGTCGCCAGAGTAAGAATAAAATAAGGCGACTTTTATATCACCTATTGGTTGGGGGTGCTGTTTTTATTGAAAGTATTTGCTTAACTCAAGATCTGATTTGAGTTTTGCAATATTTTTATTAACTTGTTTATAAAATGCCGGATAGTGACTCCTGGTGATGATATGTCCCCTGTATAGCTGTCTAAAGGGTTTTTTCTGGTGGTGGGCTATTTCATGAGCCAAAGTCCTTAAAATTGAGGCAATGCTTTTTGGCTCTCTTTTTCTGGGCGTCAGGATATCAATAGCCACTAGTTTTGTCTTTAAATTAGTATAAGCGATTCTAAAGCTCCTGGGATTATTAACCGGCGCAGTTCTATTCATGACCCTAAAATGAAAACCAATAACTTTTAAACAGTTACAGGCTTTGGCAAATATATCTTCAATTTGATTTTGAAAATCTGGCATCTAAAAAGTTGAATTGAGTTTTTATAATTGTAAATAATATAAAGTTTTTTGAGGTAAATTAAGAAAATATAATTTATTATTATCCGATGATAGCATCAAAAAGGTTGGATCCATCGGGTTCAGGGGTATGTGGTTGTTTAATTGTATTTCTTTATTTATACCTATATTATATTTGAAAAATACATAAGATGCTTCCCTATTTAAATTTTTTGTTTCATCGCCAATTTTTAAATTTTCACCAATGGAATAATAAAGAGTAGTATTTGTATTATCCCAAATAATTTTAGTATTTAAAATGGGATCTTTGAATCTATGTATAATCCTCATATTAACAATATCAAAAATTTGCGAATATAGTGTCCCGTTTATAAGGTTATTTATATAAGCATATCTCCCATTAGGTGAAATATTAGCATCAGTTAAATTTGTAAAGATTTTTGTTTCCTTTAAAGTTATTAAATTAAGACTGTAAAGATTTAAATTATTCTCAAATTTTAAATAATATAATGTATTAGCATATAATACATTTTGGTTTTCCAAAAAATAAATTTCATTTTTTCCAAAATTAAATATCTGTTTTTTATTTTTTCCATTGTCATTTATTTCAAACAGTAAATTATTATTTGATATATCTTTGGTCAAATAATAAATATTTTTACCGTCTTCAGACCAAATTGAGTCAATTACTCCCCTATCCAATTGCCAAGATTGCGAATTTACTCTATTAAAAATAATTAAATTATTCATCTCGGGAGACGATTCAATGTCTTCATCACTTCTTTGAATTTGCGGATTAGCTTGATATACGATTAGTTTTTCATTATTGAACCATCTCACATTTATGATGTTTTTGGAATTAAAACCTTGTGTTGAAATAATACCAATCTGTTGACTGAATTGGTTTAAATTTCCATCAATTAATAATCCATTGTTGTCAAAATAATAAAGATGGCCGCCTTCCAGAAACGGGAAATTAATATTATTTAGATATAAGCTTTGAACTTGCTGAGGTTTTTCTATATTACCGATTTTGGGAATTGCAGGAAAAATTTTATTATATTCAACTACTGTAGATATTTTTTGATAATAATAAAAAATTATAATTACCGCCATTATTAGGATTAGGGCGATTATTAAAATGATTAATATTTTTTTAGTTTTTGACATGGTAATTTTTTAAAAAGTATATGTTCCCCAATCCCAGCGGCAATCAGAAACATGATCGTAGTAGCAATTATAATGGTCTTGTTGCGCAGCCTGAAAGTGAGTAAGGGCCGGAATGCTCCATTTATTTTTAAGATCATTTATCTTTGCCCTCATAGCGTTTATTTGAGTATCTGTAAATTGACCCCTTGTATTGCATTGAAGGCCTAATATACCATCTTTATTATAGCAAGCGGGGGTGAAATTATAAGCGCCCATCGCTGATATACAGATAGTGCCAGAATTTCTACCTCTGGTGCAATGTGTCGGGCTTTTTGTGTCGGGGAAATTTTCATGTACAACACCATCACCAGTAACTGCGAAATTATAATCAGTAAAAACCATACTGGTAGTACCTGCGGACCAATGAACGTAAATGGCTTTTTTTGGACCCGAGGTGTCTCCGCCAGGGGTGACTTCACCTGGGGTAACTGCACCAGATCCGGTTTGGGTTGCTTCAATAGGATTGGAAGCAACCTCTCCTATTTGTGGCAATTTAATTTCTGTGATGCCTACTAAAGATAAGATAAAGCCTGATAGAAGTGCAATAATTAAACCCATAACAGCGCCTGTAATATATTTTTTGGCTTCTTTAATTTTTGGCATATCTCCTCCTGCAAACATCCATCTAAGGCCGGCATATATAATTATTATTATTGCCAGAGGAACTAAAACATACAATGAGTATTCATAAATTTTTCCTATATATTCTGCTAGTCCTCTCGCTGTGGTATAACTAAAAATTGGAACTTGCAAAGATACTACTGCTTGCGTAGCATATGTATGACAACATGTTTGGCCGGAGGGACAAAGACCAGATGTCTTGTCTTCAGGAGCGGTTTTTTCACAAGATACGGCACATTTTCCGTCGCTGGGATATTTTTCTGCGCAGGAAACCGCCAGACACTCCCCTGCCAATAAAAACAAAAAAATGATTAAGCAAGAAGCAAATAGAATTTTTAATTTGAAATTATTTTTCATTTTAATATTTTATTGGTAAATACCTGTTTTATCCAGGTGGCAAAAATAAAGTAAATCAAGGCTTGGATTAAATCAGTCACCCCTACCCCATTCTCACTGATAAGAAAAGGCACGACCAGAATCAATAAAGCGCCGCCATAAATCAATAAATCAGTTAAATATAATTCCCATTTAGAAATAGTAATATCATATTGGGTAATGCTATGCTCCTCATCTCTCTTGGCTTTAATTTTAGTCCTTGTTATAGCTAAAATCAAAGTAAAAACAAGAGCAATCACTGGTCCCCAAAAGAGCACAATTTGTCCTATTGTTTGCATCAAATCAGGGAAAAAAAACCAAACAATAACAACACCACCCACTATTAACCAGATAATATATCTGGTCATCAGGTTCATGATAAAACCATATATTTTATCAGATGTAGTTGAGTACATAGATTTAAAAATTAATTTATATTATGGTAAATATTCCAATGGATTAACCGGAATTCCATTTAAACGCACCTCAAAGTGTAAATGCGGGCCCAGCGTGAAAGGACCAGCTCCGCGTGTGCCTGGCATGCCTCCTGAGAGGCCTATAACATCGCCAGCATTCACATATGAGTCTTCATGCACATAAATGGCGCTGACATGACCATAGACCGTGGAAAGCTGATTATCATGAATTAAAATTATATAGCTATAGCCCATGCCCGCATCTTTAACGCGCGCCACATAACCATCAGCCGGCGCATAAATTTTTGTTCCCTGTTTTGCCCTGATATCAATGGCTGGATGCTCAAATAAATAGCGGAAAGGATAATCAGGGTCATGGAATGAGGCTGTAACAACGCGAGATTCCACTGGCCATTCAACAAAGGTATCGCTAGCATTTGTGCCAGCTTTTTTTATCTTTTCAACCTTTTCTTTCACTCTTAATTGTAAATCCAAGATATCAGAATTAACTTCTTGCTGTTCTGCCTTGGCTTGGGCTAATAAACGCTTGAAGGCAGATTCTGAACTTTTGGTTTCCAGAGCCAGGGTTTCTTTGGCTTGCATTTCGTCTTTTAATTTCTCGTTATTTGTTTCCAGGGCCAGTTTGTATTTTTCTAATTCTAATTTTTGCCTTTCCTTGTCAGCTTTTTGAATCTCAACCGATTCTTTCAAAACTATCAGACGATCAACAGAGTTTTTTATATCTGATTGGATTTGTTCCAAATAACTCAATTGATTGAAAAATTCCGCAAAAGAGTTATTTAAAATTAAAATCTCCAAATATGATTGCCTGTCGCTTTTATCCAAAGTTTTGATATATTCAAGTAAATTGGTTTTCTGAACGTCAATTTCTTTTTCCCTTTTACTGATTTGATAATCTAAAGAATCAATTTCCAGTTTAGTCTGGTCAATTTGCAGTTGGGTGGTGGTAACATCAAGCTGGACTTTGACTATTTGATTATCAAGCATACCCAATTGATTTTTAAGGGTTTTTGAGACTGCCCCATATTCTTCTATTTTTTGCGCATATTCTGCGGCTGCTTTTTTTAAGCTATCAATTTTATCTTTCTTTTCCTGAATTTGCTGGTTTAATTTTTGCACCTCGGGATTATCTGAAATTTCAGCGTTTATATTAGCATTCTCATTATCAGCTGCAATAACAAAACTTGAGCTTAATAATATAAACAAGCCCAAAATAAGGAATATTTTGACTTTATTTTGCTTTTTCATCTGGCTTTATTATAGCAAAAAAAATGGTGATTAGGAATTGGGTATTGGGCATTAGGACGTGGAAGGGCGAAAACCCATTGTCATGGTGAGGTTCTCGAACCATATATTCATCCTTCGAGAGCCTCAGGATGACAGTTATAGGGTTTTCGCCATTATTTTTTGCAAATAAAAAAAGGAGCGAGTTTGATTTCCTCGCTCCCCAGGTTTTGCTGATATTAGGAACTAGATAAAGCTTTGAGCGATCCACCATCCGAGGATTAAGAGCGGGATGCTAGTAAGCAGATGCCACATCACTTTTTCATAGCCATCGAACTTGCCACGTTTTGCTTCAAGAATAGTTTTTATAATAGCCGTAATCAATGAGTAGATCAGGATCGTCAATACACAAAGAATAATTTTTATAACCATTTTTCCTCCATCGTTAAGAACAATCTTCCGCCAAGTTGGCGGGGCGATATATTATCTTTAAATCGGCTTTTTGCCTAATTTTTATTTAAGGTACATTACCTATTTTCAGACTTCCTCTTTTGAGAAAATCTGGAGATAAGTGGGAGCGAGTTTGATTTCCTCGCTCCGCGAATGTTGCGGCTTTTACTTCACCTTATTGACGAAGGAGCTCTCTTTGTAGACTATTGGTATAGGCCGACCGTTATCATTATCGTTGCAAACAGCACGCCATGGTCCGTTAGAACCGGGATGTAGAGTAATAGTGTTGCCTGTTGCCACCTCAACCCCATTTTCTACGGTGAAGAATTCGCAATGCCTGGGTTCATTATTCCATTGATATGCTGTCATGGCTGGCATGTCGGATGATTCTGATACCATGATATTGCTCATGAAATAAAGAATTATGCACGTAAATGACACGATAATAGATACGATAATGTATTTTTTCATTTTTCCTCCTTCAATTTAAAAGACCAATTTTTCAAAATCTTTAATTATATATAATCCAATAATAGCATATTTTTAGAGTTTTGTCAAGAGGTTGAGGGTGGTGTTTTTGGCTAATATTAGGTAAATTGTGTAAATAAAAAATGGCTAGGTATAGCCAAATTTGTAATGCGAAAACGCTTTTGTCACGGTGAGGTTCTCGAACCGTACCTTCATCCTTCGAGAGCCTCAGGATGACATAATGCTAGCGTTTTGGGCATGTTCTATCTTAATCTATTTTGCGCCTCATTGATTCTTTTTAGGGTTATTTTTTTTCCTAAAACCCAGGTGATTTCAAAGGGGCTGGGAGAGTTTTGCTGGCCAGAAAGGGCGACTCGCATTGGCCAAAGATAATCCCCTACCCCGAAATTATTTTGCTTAAGCCAAGTGGTAATTTTTTCTTCCAAATTCTTCACTGATTTAAAATCTGTTTCTTTTAAAGTTATTAGATAATCTTCCAGTTTAACCAAATTTTCTAAAGTTGCCTCTCTGGTCGATTTTTTCCAAACCAAAAGACTGGCCACATATTCAATTTTTTTGTCAGAGAAAAAGTTTAGATTTTGAGAAATGTCTGAAAGTTTTTTTAAACGCTCTTGTTCAACAATAATAATTTTTTCAATTAATTTTGTATTTTTGATTTGCTTTAAATATGGTTTGCAAAGTTTGGCCAATTCTTTAACTTTCAATTTTCTGATATACAAACCATTTAACCAATTTAATTTTTCAATATCAAAGACAGCGCCTGATTTATTTATTTTATTTAAATCAAATTCTTTTATTAATTCTTCAAGAGAAAAAATTTCCTTAGTACTTCCCTCTCCCGGATTCCAGCCCAGCAAGGCTATAAAGTTCAATAATGCATCTGGCAAATAACCTTTATGCAAAAAATCTTCAACTGCCACATCCCCTTCTCTCTTGCTTAATTTAGTTTTATTGGGATTTAAAAGTAATGGCAGATGGGCAAAAGCAGGAGGTGCCCAGCCAAAAGCTTCATAAAGTAAAATATGTTTTGGGGTGCTGGGTAGCCACTCTTCACCGCGAATGACATGAGAAATTTCCATTTCATGATCATCAACCACATTAGCCAGATGATAAGTGGGAAAGCCATCTGATTTCATTAAAACCTGATCATCAATTGTACTGGTATTAAAAGAAACCTCGCCACGAATCAAATCAGTGAATTTAATATCGCGGTTTATTGGCACTCTTAACCTGAATACAAAAGGTTTATGCGCCTTTAAATTGGTCGCAACTTCTTCTGACTTCAAATCTCGGCAAGTGCCGTCATACATGGGCGGCATTTTATTGGCAATTTGTTCCTCTCGCATTTTTGTTAAGCGTTCTGGCGTGCAAAAACAGTAATAGGCCTTGCCGTCTTTAACAAGTTGTTCCGCGAATTTTTGATAGATTTTGGTGCGTTTGGACTGGTAAATTGGCGTATTGTCATATTTAAGATCAAACTGCTTTAGAATCTTAATTAATTGCTTGTCAGCACCCTTGACTAAGCGAGATTGATCGGTGTCTTCTATCCTTAACAAGAAATTACCTTGATTTTTTTGGGCAAATAAAAAGTTATAAAGGGCTGTTCTTAGACCTCCGACATGTAAATAACCAGTTGGGCTGGGAGCAAAACGTGTTTTGATTTTATTCATAATTATAGATAATCTTTAAATTTTTCTAAGCCGATTTTTATGATTTTCCTACGGATAGGATCGGCTTTTTCTAATATATCATTTTTATTAATCCATTGCCATTCTGTATGTTCATGCTTATCTAAAATTATATCCGAATCTTGGCCCAAGAATTTTAATAGAAATAAGGTTTGTTTTTGCCCCTTATATTTATCGGTATTTATGACATTTTTCGACCATTTATACTTATAGCAATTTTTCAGCATTTTAATAATTTCAAATTTGTCATTGCCTAATTCCTCTTTCATTTCTCTTAAAATCGCATCTTCCAAATCCGCCCGACTCTTAGCGTTTTTAGAACCACCTTGCGGTAATTTCCACGTTTTATCTTTTGTATGTTCGGCAATAAATATCTGTTTATTTTGACTAATTATAAAACCCGCAACGTTACCTCTATAAAAAAATAAATTACCAAACTTCCAATACAAGCAAATTGTGGGAAAAACTATGACAGCATTGATAATCCTTTTCCAGCGCCATGGTTCTTTAAAGCCGCGCCAAAGCCATTCCAGGTCGTATTTCCTGATGTTTTCTGGTGCTCTGGGTATTTGGCCGGCCAGAAAATCAATGGTACCGCCTAGACCCAACATTAATTTGGCATTAAGTTTATCAAGGTTTGCGGACATAAAATACTCTTGCTTTGGCGCGCCAAGACAGACAAAAATGATTACGGGGTTTATTGAGTTAATTTGGTCAATTGGATTTGGTGAGGTTGAGTTTCCTTGAGAATCAAAGTCGCCGCCATTAAGATAATCTATTTTTAAATTGGGAAATTTTTGTTTGATCAAATTTTTCGCTCTCTCCCCCACTTCTTGTTTTCCTCCCAGCAAAAGTATTGAATAATTATTGTGTTCAGCTAATTCCAGGATTTTTTGGGACAAATCTGCGCCAGTTGTTTTGTTGTTCAGCTGGTCACCTAAAATTCTGGCACCAAATTTTAAGCCCGAACCATCTGGTATGGCTAAAAAAGAATTTTGAATAATGCGTCTAAACTTTTTATCTTTATAACTTATTAAACAAATTTCCGGATTAGGCGTGGTCACATAACTTTTTTGTCCTGATAATAAAAAATTGGCAATCTTTTCCATCGCCTCATTTAAAGATACATCATTTATTTTTGCGCCTAAGATATAAATTTCTTTCATTATTTTTTTGACGAATAAATAGTAACTGATGTTCCTACTTCTGCCCATTCATAGAGCCACTTAGCATCAGCTAGTTTTAAATTAACACAGCCATGCGAAACTCTGGTGCCGAATTTCCAATGCCAGTAAGCACCATGAATGGCATAGTCTCTGAAAAAATACATGACATTAGGTACATTTTTTAAATCATAATTATCAGGATTGTCCGGGCCATAAAAACGTGCCATCTCGGTTTTTAAAATTTTACTTAAAATTTTATATGTACCTTCAGGGGTGGGATACTTCCATTTGCCAGTAGAAATAGTAAATTCTTTTTCCACTAAGTCTTTGTTGTAGGCATAAAGTTTTTGTTTAGTTAAATCAATTTTAATATTTTTCAAAGCCACAATATTTGGAAGATAATTTTGCATGGCCGCCACAACCTCAACTTGTCCGTCTCTGTCAGTGTCAGCCGCGGCTAATGATAACCCGCCCTTAAAATCAGGATAAGCAAAAAATCTGGGATTTAATTTATTAATTCCTTGGTTATCATAAAATCTAATATGCGCTCCCCCGCCCAGTCCAGCTCCGGTAATAATTTCTGGCTTTTTATCATTATCAACATCTGCGCTGGTCAGATTAACACCGCCAAAAAAATTTTGCTGATAAGCTAAAAAAGAATTTAATAAATCGCCTTTATAATTATAAATTTTGACTTCTGGCCCAAGATTAGTTTGCGGTGATGTAATAATTTCAGCTGTGCCGTCATTATTTAAATCAACAATTAAGACATTAATTCCGCTATCAAACTGGCTGGAAAAAACAGAAAATTGTTTTAAAAATTGGCCAGTATTAGTGTAAATTTTGACAATTGGCGCCATTTTATAACCTGAGCCAACGATAATTTCAGTTGCCCCGTCACCATTAACATCTCCGTCGCCAATACTCGCGCCACCCAGGAATTTCTCATCAAAAGCAGTAAAACTAAAAAGTGATTTGCCGCTTGGGTCAAAAACGCGAATTTGTGAAGTGCCGCCATTATTAGGTGCAGTAATAATAACTGGTTTGTTATCAGATAAGGTTGTAGCAAATACTTTAAATCCAGAAGTAAAAGTTTCAGGATAAGCCAAAAATTCTGATTGATATTCGCCAGCAAAATTAAAAATTTTCACCAGCGGTTTTTCATTGGCGCCCGCAGCAACAATAATTTCACTATAAGCATCGCCATTTAAATTGGCAGTGGCTACGCTTAAGCCCGAAATAGCGGTGCTTTGGCTAAATGGAAAAAATTCTTTTTCAACCTCGGCAGTTAAAGGATTTAAAATTCTAACACTTGGCCCTTGAGTATTTGAAATATCTTGCGCTGCAAAAACTGAAATTGGCAGAAATAGAATTATGGCAGAAATTGTGAGTAATATTTTTTTCATGCTTTAAGTTTGTATTGTTTTAAAATTGTGTAAAGCGGCCCATCTGATGTTAAATTGCTTTCCATAAGGTCGATGGTATCGACCTGGAAATTGGAAACCGGAAATTGGAAACTAGGAATTTGAATTGCTATTTGTGATTTTACTCTGCCTAAGGTTAAATGCAAGCGAAAGGGCCGCGGGTCAATTTCAAATTCTAAAATTTCCAAGGCCTGGCCCATTTGTTTTTGTAAAGCTAGTGCCTTGTCATCATTTAATTCTTTTATGTTTAGAAATATGACTTTTGGTTCATGCAAATTAGGAAAAGCATCGACTGAGTTTGAAAGTTTAAAGTTCAAAGTTGAAAAGCCAGCGACGATTGATTCAATAGCATTATCAAGTGAATCTAATTTTTCAGTTGGCGTTGAGCCAAGAAAATGCAAAGTCAGATGAAAGTTATCATCTTCAACCCATTTAATAGGTTTGTTTATATTTGCTTTGTCTAATTTTTTAACCAAATCAGCTAATTCGTCTTTTATTTCTTTAGGCAAATTTATGGCTAAAAATAAGCGTTTTTGCATGAGTTAAGTATAACAATTTTTGGACAAAATAAAAACCCGCTTCATTTAGAAACGGGTTTAATTTTTTTTCTTCGTTCTATTTTTCCACAAATCATCTTTGTAAAATTTATACGATATCCATCATATATCTGTCCACCAGGTAGACGAATTTTTCTTGGATTGATATTCAAAAGTTGCAATCTTTTTCTCAATGCCCCAGAATCTACATTGTACATTTGTGCAATTTTGCCAATGGTTGCATATTTCTCTCCTCCAATAATGGCAACCCCTTCTTTATTAGCAAGTATAGAATCATGTAATATATCACTTAAAGCTTTTTTCACATCATTTATTTTATACGCTTCGTAGATTGTACTCGCCGTTCTTCTGATTTTCTTAGATTTAAGTTTATTTAAAAAAACTCTTTGTCTAATTGCTTTTTCTCCATAATTCCACAACTTAGTCAAGGTTGATATAGTTGCGTATTCTTCGCCATCAATAACCGCTATTCCTCTTTTATTTGCAAGTGGTAGTTTATCAAAAAGGAAGGGTAATGTTGATTTAACTTGTCTAATTGAGTAGGCTTCTCTGATTTGTCCTCTGATCAGTCTTATTTTGCACGAAATCAATCTTTTATTCTCAATAAGCGTTTGGACGGAGCTATAATGGATACCCATCTTTTTTGATATCACATAAATTGATGCATATTCTTCACCTCTTATATATGCAACACCGTTCTCATCTGCTTGCGGGATATTAACAATATTAGCATATAATTTTTTTATTTTATTAACCTCGTAACCATTGACTAATCGACCACAATGCAATTTAATTTTTTTTGATTTAATTTTATTATTTTTAATATACAGATATACTCTTGCCTCAGCTAACTCGAACATCTTGGCTAATTTTTTAGCATTTGCATATTTTTTACCATTTATAATAGCAAACCCTGCTTTATTTATAGTCTTAGCTTTTTGTAGTAGATCACTACAAACTATTTTTATCAATTCGATATCGAATGCAGATGAAAGTCGTTTTCTCTCGCCCTTAATTATTTTGGAATTCAGCTTTTTTGCTCGTTCTACAATACTTGGTATCGATATTCTAAGCATCTTGGATAGGGTTCTGATATTAGCATATTTTTTTCCTTCAATTAATGCAATTCCCCTTCTGTTAGCTATAGGAATTTTAATTAGTAAATCTGAGCAGGTGACAAGAACATCATTAAGATTATAAAATTTACAGATCGGACCATAGTGCGGATTGATTTTATAGAATTTTAAGACCTTATCAATTTTTTTCTTAATGTTATGTCTGGTTTGGTCTAAACATTTAGATAATACATTAATAGTCAGATAAGGTTCAATCCTATTCCCAAATTTGTCTAATTTGTAATACCGCCCCTCTTCATCTTGAAGGAGGTCGTATTTTTTTACTAATTCATTAAGATTCATTTCTGCCTCCTTTCTATTATTTTGTCAAAGTTCAACAATGAAGATTAACATTAATAATAAAAAAAGTCAATAAAAAACCCGACAATAATATTGTCGGGCTTTTATAAATAATTAACGTTTTACTGGAAGAAAAAAAAGTTCCCTCTCATCAGTCACGGGTAAATTTTCATAAGTTGTTTGCTTTGAAGTAATTTTGGCTATTTGAGTTACACTGGTAATCAGTTTGATGTTAATTCGACCGCCTGATGGCCACAGATTAACTCCTTCTCTTTCTGTTCCATTACTAGCGCAGCGTTCTATTTCGGGGGGTAAATGATAGGTCTGTCCC
>CAIXNZ010000064.1 GCA_903920975.1 Candidatus Falkowiibacteriota bacterium
ATCTTATCTCCTAAATCCAATATTTTCCGAGCCAGTCGTTCATCAACTTTAATCGCTCTTTTGCCAATATCAAAACCAAACTCCGGCAATATTTCCAAAAGTTCTGCTGAATTTAGCTTTAATTTTCTGGCTAATTCTGAGACATTCATGCCTTTATTTTGCTAAATTATGATAAAAAATAAGGATTTTTAATCCTTTTCTCTAATAATACTCGCAAAAAGAACAGAAGTCAATCGCAAATGAGAACGAATTCGATAATTATTTAGACTTGTCATTTTTTTAAATCCATGCTAAACTAAAATTAATAATTAATAAAAAAATAGCAGAGGATTTACCAAAGAATTTAGTGCTAAATGACGCAGTTTCCGATAAATTTATTCAATTTTAAATGATCTCCAATAACAAAAAGTTAAATTTTGCACTCAAAAAACTAAGCTAGATTAGCTTGGTTTATTGTTCTTTTTTGTCCTCTCTATATCAAAGGAAAATAATATGATTATTAATAGTTACATTGCATTGGCTATTGCTATTGTTTTGGCATTTATAGTCGGCTATTTTGTTAGAAAATATTTGGCTGGCAAGGAAATAAAAGATGCTGAAAGCAAAGCTGAAAATTTGATTAAAGAGGCAAAAAACAAACAAAGAGAGTACTTGCTGGAAGCCAAGGACAAGGCCTTAAAAATAATTGATGATGCCAAGCACGAAGAGCAAGAAAGACGCAAAGAATTATTCCATATCCAGCAAAGATTAGAAAAAAGAGAAAGCATCTTTGACCAAAAACTTTTGGATTTGGAAAACAAACAACAAAAACTATTAGACAAAGCGCACGAAGTTGAGGAAATTAAAGAAAGAATAAATAAACTGAAAGAAGAGCAATTCCAAAAATTAGAAAAAATTGCCAAAATGACACAGGCCGAGGCCAAGGACGTACTTTTACTAAACACTGAAAGAATCGTTAAAGACGACATTTTAGCCCGTATTAAAAAACTGCAAAATGAAGGCCAAGAAGAGATAGATCAAAAAGCCAAAGATATCATGTCTTTAGCCATTCAAAGATGCTCTATTTCCCATGCCCAGGAAATTACCACCACAACCGTTTCATTACCTAGCGATGAAATGAAGGGCAGAATTATCGGACGTGAAGGCAGAAATATTCGTAGCATTGAACAATTAACCGGCGTTGAAATTGTGGTTGATGATACGCCCATGGCCATCACCATCTCGGGCTTTTCACCAATTCGCAGACAGGTGGCCAAAAGAGCTCTTGATTCTTTGATTTCAGACGGCCGCATCCATCCAGCCAGGATTGAAGAAGCCATTGAAAATGCCAAAAAACAAATTGCTATAGAAATAAAAAAGTCAGGCGAAGATACATTATATGATTTGGGCATTACTGGCATTGATCCCAAATTAGTGCAAATTCTAGGCAGACTCAAATTTAGAACCAGTTATGGCCATAATGTGCTTTTACATTCTCTGGAAGTCGCTCATTTAGCCGGTTTAATAGCCGAGGAAGTAGGCGCTGATGTGACTGTCTGCAAAAAGGGTGGTATTTTCCACGATATTGGCAAGGCCGTTGACCATGAGGTTAAGGGCGGTCATCCGGAAATCGGCTATGACATCATGAAAAAATTTAATATGCCGGAGGAAATTTCTTATATTTGCATTGCTCATCATGAAGATAATCCAAAAACCTTGGAAGGTATAATTGTTAAAGTAGCAGATGCCATCTCTGGCGCCAGACCTGGCGCGCGTAAAGATACTTATGAAAGATACTTACAACGCTTAGAAGAATTAGAAAACATTGCCAATGCCTTTGCCGGCGTACAAAAATCCTATGCCATCCAAGCTGGCCGTGAAATCCGCGTCTTTGTTGTGCCTGAAACGGTTGATGATCTGGAATCAATGAAACTGGCTCAAGGTATTGCTCATAAAATCGAAGAAGAACTCAAATATCCGGGTGAAATAAAAGTCACGGTTATCCGCGAAAAACGCATAACCGAATACGCAAGATAAAACTATGAAAAAAATGAAAATTATTTTTCTCGGCGATATTTTTGGAAAAATAGGCCGCCGAGGAGTAATTAAGGTGATACCTGAACTTAAAAAAGAGTATAAGCCTGATTTTATTATTGCTAATGCGGAAAATCTGGCTCACGGACACGGCATTACCAGAAATAGCCTGCAAGAAATGCTTGGCGCTGGCATTGATTTTTTTACTTCTGGCAATCATATCTTTGATAAACCTGATGGCGAATTCATTTTGGCTGAAAAAGATGCGCCAATTATCCGTCCAACAAATTATCTGGAAGAAATAACTGGCCAAGGCGAAAAAATCCTGAATATTGGCCAAAATAAGCTACTTGTGGTAAACTTGATGGGTAGGGTGTTTATCCAAGAAGACTATAAAAACCCTTTCATCTGCATGGATGAGGTCCTAAAAAAGTATGAAAACGAAAATTTGTCGGGAATTATTATTGATTTTCATGCAGAAGCAACCAGCGAAAAGGTAGCTTTGGGCTACTATTTGGATGGCAGGGTTTCTGCTATAATTGGCACACACACCCATATCCAGACTGCTGATGAGAAAATACTGCCAAGGGGCTCTGCTTATATCAGTGATGTTGGCATGATCGGCGCCAAAGAGTCAGTTATTGGCCTAAATGTTGAACAAGTTATTCAAAACTTTATTAATGAAGCCGGCATGTCAGCCGATATACCTGAATCTGGCACTTGTTTAATAAATGGTGTCTATATAGAAATCAACAGTGAAACAAAAAAAGCTCTAAAAATTGAAAGAATAACCAAAGAGACTGAAATAAAATAACATAATAAATACTAACCTTTCCAAAGGTATGAATAAAGCCAGCTTAATCGAGGTCGTGGCCTCAAAAACAAAATTAACAAAAAAACAAATTGAAGAAATTTTGGACACTATTTTAGATTCTATAACCGACAGTTTGAAAAAATCTGAAGAAGTTACTCTGACTGGCTTTGGCACTTTTTCCGCCAAAGTTCGTTCAGCCAGAAAGGGCGTTAATCCTCAGAAACCTTCTGAAAAGATTGACATTCCGGCTGTGACCATTCCGAAATTCAAATCAGGCAAAGCATTAAAAGATGCCTTAAAAGGCAAATAAAAGGTACCACTACTACCTCTATTACAAAAAATCTCCTACATGGGAGATTTTTTGATTAATAAAATAGGGCGGACGCACATTGTTGTGCAGTCCGCCCTGGTCTTGGTGTTTTTTTATTTTGGCCTTTTTGTTAAAATTTCGTGCTAGGTGAATCCGCTTAGGAACATAATTCCCCTCCTGTTTGCAGGTATGGCCGAAGGTTTGTTTTCGATCTGCACAGTCAAAACGTTTTTTGGTTTTTTATTGGGGACTGTGCAGAACCCTGCCGCCTGAAACTATTGTTCCAGCCTTGATTTTAGGGGCAACCAAGGAGCCCTTCTCCATTCCACGTCTGGATTTTCCGCATTGTTTTTTCCTCCCGAATTTTTTGATTGGAGGTGGCGCGATTTTCCCTGGAATCCAGGGCCCTCAGCCATCTACCTGACAGGCGCCATATGCCTGCGGTAGCACGTTTGAACTGCCCTCCGTCTTAACACTAAGCGAATCCGGAAGTGTAGTAGTTCAAGCTACACCTGCCGGGGTTGCGGTGGATGTTGGACAAGCGCGCAGTCTGGATGACTTTCACCCAGAGGTTCTCGAAAATGCGGAACAAAAAGGTAAGGCACAAAAAACGGAGAATAATTTCCATTAAACGGCCTCCTTATTTTATTTAATTTTTAAATATCAATATTTTACCTGTCTAAGAGCGCAAATCTTTTTGTGCTCTTGGATAGAGGGGCTGAAATTTCTTTCTGCCCCATTTGGCCACTGATCCTATTTGGATCGTTGGGCCGAATGTTCAATAATGCATTTTTCTGCTCCTTTTTTCCGGTTTGGTGAAAGTTAGGGCGGAGCCGTTGCGCGGCTCCGCCCATCATTGTTACTTGCCCTTTTTGGACGCGGGCTTACGATGGCCACGAGTGGCTTTGTCGCCTCTGGCTGATCTTGCTTCCAGACCGGCGATGTCGGGCTTTATGGCAGGATCGCCAATGGGCGTTCCGCCGCCGACTGCCGCCATGGCAATTGCTTCGGGTTCGTCCTCTTCTGCCACAACGACCAGTGCCGGAATTTCAATTACCGATTTGGTCTCTGGCACAGGAGCCAAAGTTTCGGCCACAGGCGCGAGTTGTGTCTGAAGGGACGATTCCTCTTTCAGGAACTCGTCGTAGCCAAAGGCGTTCAGGAAGACAACGGCCAGGGCATCGGTGAGCTTGAGCAGCATTTGCTTCTGCTCTTTCTCCAGATTGAGGCCGCCGATGTACTGACAAAGCAGCGTGACGATTTGCTCCCTTGTCGGATCCGGCTCGGTGGTTGCGAACACCGTGTACATGGAACGAAGCTGCAGGGGCATCGGGATCTTGATTGTTTTTTCCAAGATTTCGATGCTGATCTTGTCCCTCTTTCCGAAACGGACCTCGCTCACGGTGAATTCGGTCACCGGTTTCCTGGTCGCCTTGTCCATGCAGCAGAGCGCTGCGACCTCGAAAAAAAAGCCGAGGTTGCTGAAGCGCCAGCCGTCATTGGTTTCGTACATATTCTTGTTGGGGATCTTGTTCCCTTCCGGTGTGCAAATCATGGAGGCTTCGCGGTGCTTCTCGTTCCTGTCGAGGCGGCGGAAACTGGCCAGGACATCGAAGTTGAAATGATCGATGCCGTAGACCGTGCCCTCGGCGGCTTTGGCTTTCGCCAACAGCTGGCCTTTGACTTCTTCGACTTCGCAGGTGATGGCAGTGGATTTCGCACCCACATACACATCTGTGCGGTCAATGGATTTGCCTCTCAAGATGCGCGTTTTCAATTCCGGTACCACGTCATTGATAATTCCCTTTACCAGTATCTTTTTCATTATCATTCCCTCCTTATTGGGTTTTGGGTTTTGCTTCCTATCCTATATTTTAAAAGGTACTTTCCCCTATATTCCTCGTCTCAGGATAAAATAATCTACAAGAGACCATTCCATCCTGGGATGAGGGGAAATCGCAGATTACTCCGCGATTCCCTATTTGGGTTTATATAAGAAGGATCGTGATGTGGCCGAGACCCAATAATTTTTCTGCGAGGTCTTTGGCCAGCATCTGTACTCTACCGGTTTCATTCCACATTACTTTAACCATAAATTCCTCCTTGGTGTTTGAATTTTTATATATTTATTAATTTTTCAATCCCCGATAAAGGGCTAGAGTTTCCCCCGATATAAAAAGTACATTTTATTTGCTGGGGGCCTCAAATAGCCCTTTACCCGAGACTCAAAATAATTGGCAAGAAACTGGAGGTATTGTCCCGATTTGCACCGGAACGCCCGACTTTGAGCACAAGGCTCTGCCAGGTAAAACATTAGAGATAGGGAGTTTCTAGCCTAGGCCAGTAACTATCTAAACCCTAATGCCACTACTACCCCCATTTTTCTGCCAACTATATTTTCTTATTATCAAAGAATTACTCATAATATCATATATTTAATGTTTTGTCAATACATGACAACATGTACTTGGCTAAAATTAGCTAAAAAATGGTTATAAAAATATATAAAAGTCAGCTCAAATTAACACTTTTTTTAGAGTAAATTAAAAAACACTCCCGCAAAGCGGGAGCGTTTTTTATATTATATATCTTTTTATTCCTTGATCTTTGCTCTAAACCCAGTACCAGCCGGAATAAGACGACCAATAATCACGTTTTCTTTTAAGCCTTCAAGTTTGTCAACCTTGCCTGAAACAGCGGCATTAATTAAAACCCTGGATGTCTCTTGGAAAGAGGCGGCTGATAAGAAGCTGCGTGTTGTTAATGACACTTTAGTAACGCCTAAAAATAATTCTTCATAAGTGGCTAAGGCCCCGCCTTGTTTTTTAACCTCATCATTGGCTTCAAGTACTTCTGATTTTTCTAAAATTTCACCGGGCAATAAATTAGTATCACCTGAATCTTTGACCACAATTCTGCTAAATAATTGCTTGATAATAACCTCAATGTGCTTTTCGTTTAATCTCTGGCCCTGGGAAGCATAAATATATTGGATTTCCTTGACAATATATTTTTCAATGTCACTTTTGCCCTTTAGCTTGAAGAGTTGATGCAGGTCTAAACTGCCCTCTGTCAATTGGTCACCTTTTTTCGCAAAATCACCATCTTTTATCAAAATACGATAACCGGGTGGCACAATATATTCTTTTTCTTTTTCAACCTGAGTGATGACTTTTATTGATTTTTCAGAAACTTTTACCAAGCCTGATCTTTTGGCTTTTATCTCTTCCGCAGCTATAACAAACAAAGTGTCGCCTTTTTTAATTTTATCACCCTCTTTAACCTTTATTTCCGCTTTCTTACCCTTGAGAGGATAAGTATCTTCCTCAACATCATCAAATTTAAGTTTAATTATCTTTTGTCCGTGAGTGGTGCTAAATAAGACTCGGCCCTTTTCATCTTCAATTCTTTTTGGCGCATCTGATACAGAAACCAGGCCATCAACTTCGGCGATAAAGGCCTTTCTTTTTGGCGGACGAGCTTCAAATAATTCTTCAACCCTAGGCAAACCCTGAGTAATATCAGTGCCGGCAATACCGCCAGTATGGAAGGTCCTCATTGTTAACTGGGTGCCTGGTTCACCGATACTTTGAGCGGCAATGATACCGACTGCCGTGCCCAATTTCACCATTTTATTATAACCCAAATCATAGCCATAACATTTTTGGCACACGCCTTTGTACATTTTGCAGGTCAAAACAGAGCGTACATTTATTTGGTCCAAATCTAATTTTTTTAATTTTCGAGCGGCCGCTTCAGTGATTAATTCGCCTTTATTGACAACCACTTCCTTGGTTGCTGGATCAATAATTTTTTCCAGACATACCCTGCCCCAAATGCGGTCAATAAGATCGACACCAATATCTTCACTTTCTTTTTTTGTATAAATCATACCTTCTCTGTCTCCGCAATCTTCTTCCTTAACCACTACATCTTGGGCAACATCAATTAATCTGCGAGTTAAATAACCGGCATTGGCAGTTCTTAAAGCCGTATCAGTCAAACCTTTTCTTGAGCCGTGAGTGGAGATAAAGAATTCCAAAACATCAAAGCCCTGTTTAAAGCTACCTTTGACTGGCAATTCAATAATTTCACCAGCTGGGTTTGACACCAAGCCTTTCATGCCAACCATCTGCGTCACCTGAGCCCATGATCCACGGGCGCCCGAGATCACCATGGTATAGACAGAGCCGTTCTTGTCCAATTTTTCTTTACCCAAGGCAACAATTTTATCTTTAATGCCAGTCCAAACTTCAATAATTTTGGCATGTCTCTCGCTTTTGGTTAAAAGACCTTGCGAATATTGACTGTCTATTTCATCAATCATTTTATCCCCTTCTTTAATAATGACTTCTTTTTCTGTTAAAGTCGGTAAATCATCCATGCCCCAGGAAAACCCGCTTAAAGTAAGGTAATAAAAACCAGCATCTTTAATGGCATCAAGAATATGCGCTGTTTTTTCCGTGCCCAAAATTTCTATGCAATATTTTATAATGTCCCCTAAATTTTTTGTGGTAATTTGTTCATTATAAAATTGCAT
>CAIXNZ010000065.1 GCA_903920975.1 Candidatus Falkowiibacteriota bacterium
AGGTTTCTGACAGCTCTTTCTGAGCCATCGGCCAGTTGATAAGATTCTGGCGTATAATCGCCACGAATAGTGCCTGCCTGAGCTGAAAGTGGCTCAGTTCCCCCACAAATTTTTCGAACAAGTTGCACCGCTGAGCTCCCCTCCCAGACCGTGGCCACAACCGGACCAATAGTAATATATTTTTTCAATCGTTCCAGGACTTCCCTGCCAATAGCAATTGGATCCTCGTTGGGGGGCGTCAAGCCCTTCTTTTTGTATGATTCAATGGCTTTATTGCCGACATTGGCAAACCATTGCGGGTCAATAGTATAATGCTTTTCAATAAGTTTTTCATCAGCTTGCATCATTTTCATAGCTACTAATTTTAATCCGCTTCTTTCCAGGCGACTAATAATTTCGCCAATTAGATTTCTTTGGACGCCATCTGGCTTAATAACAACTAGGGTTTTTTCCATAAAATAATAATGAATAATAAGATAAAAGAATTTTAGCAAAAAATTGTCTAATTGACAATGTTTCAAATAAAAGTTAATATCTAGCCAGATTGAACCTTAAATTAAGGAGGAGAATATAAAATGGTAGAACACTTATCTGACCCGAGGGCCGGTGATATTTGGTGGCAAACAGTCGTAATATTAGGAAATGATCCTGATAATTCGGAAGGTGTCTTGGTTTCTGTAAGTGACATACATGGCATGATGACAAAAAAGGAAAGCATGTTAAGACAACTTTTGCAAAATCAATTTCACCCCGATCCAAATCCGGAAAAAAAATTTAAATATTTCCGAAAAGTACGGATTGAAGAGGTTAACGAGAAAATGATCTTTTTCGTTCGACTAGACAAAAATGATGAAGAAAAAGGCTCTACCCAGTGCATCAAAAGAGAAATTTTTCTGTACACCTACTTTCTGCCAAGCCATGATACTGGATAAATGAATCAATAAATCAGGACTTTTAGTCCTGATTTTTAATTTTTACCAAATTACCATCTGAAATTAGTTTAATTGTTCCCTGTTTATCAGTGCGAAAAATTGGAATCTTGTCTGCGTTCAATAAATCTAGGGTTTGAGCGCAGGGGTGGCCGTATTTATTATCAGCGCCAACTGAAATAATCGCCATTTCGGGCCTGACCGCCTCAATAACTTTTTGATCAAGTGAAGCACAGCTGCCATGATGCGGTACCTTCAAAACATCGGCGGACAAATCAAATTTATTATCAATTAAATTATCTTCAACTTTGGCTTCGGCATCGCCAGTCAGTAAAAAAGCCTCTTTGAAATAAATTAATTTAGTGATAACTGATTCGTCATTGGCATCCTTGGAAGTCTGCCCGCTTATATCGCTTGATGGGTATAAAATCTTGATTTCTAAATTATTCCCCAGAATAACATCCTCGGGACCTTTAATTATCTCCGTATCAATATTTTGTTTTTTTATTTCATCTAAAAAGGCCTGATAATAAGAGGCGGAATATTTAACGCCTGTCATTATAACTTTTTTTACCTGGTAACGGCGCAAAATTTCCACCAAACCGGTAACGTGGTCCGAGTGCGGATGAGTTAAGATTATTAAATCAATATTTTTATCATAAAAAGATAAATTTTTTCCCAATTCCGATAAAACCGAATTGTCCGGACCTCCATCTATTAAAATATTTTGATTATAGGGGGTTTTTATGAGTATTGAATCACCCTGGCCTACATTTAAAAAATCTACTTCCAGATTCTGTCTTTCACTTTGTGAATAATAAGTAAAGCCAATTAAAAAGATGACTATTGCCAAAACCCCAAGTAATATTTTTATAAGCTGTTTTGTTTTCATATTTGAATTATAACAAATTGCTAAAAATAACTAAATTATTTGATTTTATTTTAAATTAGCCTTAAAATATGAGTATAATTAATTATCGATCTAATATTTGCTAAATAGTAATTTTATGAATAGAAAACATTATCTTTCCTTAACTATTATTCTGTTTGCTGCCGTAGCAATTACTACTCTATTTATTATTCAAAGGCCAGGCAAGGCGGCATTTACTTGTGGCGACACTATCACGAGCGATTTTACTTTAACTGCTGACATAGATTGTAGTGGCGTAGCTCTTACCAGCGGCATAATAATAGGGGCAGCTAATATTACTATTGATGGCAGTGGCCATAGCATAATTGGAGATGGAACCATGGTCGGAATAAACGGAAGTGGGTTTGATAATATTACGATTAAAAATTTACATATTCATAATTATTATCGTGGTATAAACCTGGATACTTCTATCGGTAGTACCATTCAAAACAATGTTATTACTAATGATTTTTATTATGATGTTAGCAGCGTTAGCACAATGGGCATGTGGCTCAATAATTGTACCTCTCCCAGTGTTACCGGAAATCAAATGAATGGCTTTTCAACGGGTATTAGGATCGACACAAGCACAAACGCTTCTCTGGTCAATAATACTGCAACAAAAAATTGGGGTGCTGGCATAACAGTGGTTAATTCAACTGGCACGGTTTTGACAGGAAATACTTTAAAATTAAATCAGGGGGGTGGCATGTTTTTTGTAAGTTCGCCAAGTACGCTTAATAATAATGCAATTCTTTATAATCAATATGATGTATGGGGGGATGCTGGCAATACTTACACCAATAATCAATTCAACCATAATTTGGGTAGTAGTATGATTAATTTTTCTGACATTAGCAGAAACAAGAATGTCGGAGATACGGTGAATTTCAATTTTGCGATGAGAGATCCTTTTGCTAACCTATGCCCCGCCTGTACATATACTCTGACTACCAGCCCTACTGAAACTGTTAATAGTGCACAACTAGGCGCAACCGTTAATGCTGACTTTGTGGTAAATAAAGTAGGTATCTATTCCCTACAAATTATTATTAATGACGGCAGTGGTAATATAATGAAAAGAAATTTATTATTTCTTGTCGGGCCTACAGCCACAGAAATAACAAGATATTATTTTAGAAATATTGACCCCCTGCACGGACAACCGAAGGCAAAGGATACGAGATCTGTACTTTTATCCCAGCCTACAACAACAGAAACAATAAGCTGCGATACCTGGGCACAGGTTTGGGTTGATGATTTGCCAAACTTCCCCATTTCTTATATCACTCAGGAAAATTTAAGTACTTGGTATAAAATGCTGGCTACTGGCAGCATAGGCATACAAAGATTTGGAACATATGATCACAACCTGTTTGATTATAGTACTCCAGTTGCCGCATCAGACCCTGATTATGTTTTTGTTAATACCAATTTTTCTGGATTTGAGTGGCCCATGGATTATCCTTTCTCTTGGTACCAATTAACTTTTAAATTAGATGGTGATGTGCCCATGAATTCATGGCCATACTGGAGAAGCGAACCAGCGAACCTGAGCTATGTAGATATCACCCATGTTTATCCAAGTCATATTCAAGTCAAATCATTATCAAATCCAGAGATATTTTTGGTATCAGCATATAATCCAACTTCAATTGTAACCAGATTAACAGTAGAAGGAACTGGAGATACTAATGTCACGCTAGCCAATTTTAATCATCCTTTTTCCAGTTATATCACAACTATAAATTCTGACGGCACCTCAACTTTGAGAGCCACTGGTTTAGCCGGACAAATAACGGTTGACTCGGTCAAGATGGATATGACGCCAAATACGGGTTCAGTTGATGTAGCATTAACCACCTGGAATACTGGGGGTGATTATTATAAAGAATGGACAGAAACTGGCAGTTTGGCCAATATAAATACATTGCACACTATTTCCGATTTTGCACCAAATACCTATTACGCTGTTATTGTAGACAGCGATGTTTACAAAACGGTTCAGTCAGATGGTACGGGCATAATTAATTTTAATTACAATGGAGGCTATTCAACCAAAACCTTTAAAGTGGCGGAAGCTAGAGCCATTTTAACTGAAACGGGCGGATCAACGATCGTTAATAAATGTGGTGGTAATGACACGTACAATATCGTTTTAACTAAATTGCCAACTAATGATGTCACGGTAAATATTAGTACTGATGGTAAAACTGCTATCAACCATCCCACTCTAACTTTTACACCCCTTAACTGGGATACACCGCAAACCATAACCGTATCAACAACACTAAGTGGACCAGATACAAGTTTAATTACTAATATTCTCACAAGTATTGATCCATTTTATAACGCCGCAACAATTCCCAATGCTATGGCTCAAATCACGGCTTGCCCAGGCTCGGGCGGGGGTTCTATGGGCATAAGTACGATGAGCATAAATAATGGCGCTGCCACTACTAATTCATTAAATGTCACATTGACTCTTTCTTCAAATGCTTCGGTTATGCGCTTTTCAAATAACCCAGAACTTTACGATGCTGAGTGGGAAACCTACAGCACGACAAAAGCCTGGACTCTAACATCGGGCGAAGGCGAAAAAATAGTTTATGCTCAGTTTAGAAATTCTTCTGGTGTAAATTCCAGTATTATTTCAAGTTCAATTACATATCATGCTGGTGCGATAGTCCCTTCTCCTGCACCCGAACAACCAACCACTCCCATAACTCCACCGGCAGAATTACAGGGCCTGGAAAAGGAGGCCTATATTATTTCTCAGGGCATACTAGCAGATATATTAAAACTTAATGATGCTCCGCAAAGTACGTATTTAGAAAATTTAGCATTTTACAAAACAGTTAGGGTTTTATTTAACGGCAGTACGCCCGCTGACAGAAGAATTTTGGACAAGATTAACTATTTTGTAGCTTATGGCACACCTTCAACGGCTTATTTAGGAAGTGGCGAAAGATTGGGCGTAGTTAATAGTTATAAATCAGCCTTTAACAAATTGCCTGACAATTTTGATGAATGGCTTGATGCTATTAAAATCGCCAACGGACGCTGGCCAAAAGCCAGAAGTGAGGGAGCGGAAAGTTTTGCTCAAGCTACTTTTAGAAAAGTTTATGTGCGTGAACCAAGTATGTCTGACAGCTTTGATAATGCGGCGGTGACTGTCATGGCTTATGGCTTAAGACCAAAGCCTAGAAATTTAAACAGCGAAAGAGCGGCTATTAAAAATTATCATGGTATTTTCAAACAATTCCCGACTTCAGCCACGGATTGGGATACTGTTAGAGCCATTGC
>CAIXNZ010000066.1 GCA_903920975.1 Candidatus Falkowiibacteriota bacterium
CTTTTGCTTTGGCCAATTTACCCATCTTTTTTGTATACTCATTATCTTTATAAAATATGGCTACATCATCTTGTTTTTGATTTTTCCAAATTAAAGCTTTGGCGCTGGCATAATCAGCCATACCGTCATAAGTATTTAAATGATCACGCAAAACATTGGTCACTAAGGCAAAATGCGGACTGAATTTTTGGCGGCCCAAGCCTTCCAGTTGCCAGGAAGATAATTCCAGAACCACAAAAGTATTTTTTTTTATTTTTGAAAGCGATTCCAGGGGCGAGACTCTAATATTTCCACCCAAGACAGTATCTTTTTTATAGGACTTAATAATTTTATAGATTAAAGCGGTTGTCGTGCTTTTGCCCTTTGTCCCGGTTATACCCATAATATTTTTTGACGGGCATAAACTAAAAAACAAGCTAAGATCCGTTTCAATGGGAATTTTATGTTTTTGCGCTTTTTGTAAATAGATGGAATTTCTTGGCACGCCAGGGTTTTGTATAATCATATCGGCTTTTTCAAAATCAGAAATATTATGCTTGCCTAAAACATATTTAATTTTAAAACCCTTGAGTTTTTTTATGGTAAAAGCCAGCTGTTTTTTGTTTTTTAAATCTGTAATAGTCAGTTTGGCACCTGCTTTGGCTAAAAATTTAGCCACACCTAAACCGCCTCCGTGCAAACCCAGGCCCATGATAGTTATTTTCTTGTTTTTGAATTCTAACATATAAAAATTATATCAATTTATTCTATTTATTTCAATTATTAAGCGTAAAAAATTATTGCTCAAATCGTTTATATTAAGTTCTCTTTGGTGTAAGTGTACGATTTTTGCTTTGGTGTCATGGTGAGGTTCTCGAACCATACATGCCACCCTTCAGTTCGGCTCCGCTCACTGTAAACTCTAGCCTATGTCCTGAGCTTGTCGAAGGATCAGGGCGACATATACCTGTGCAAAAATCGCTTTAATTTTATTTGTTTCAATCAAAAAATCTTCCCGTGCGCGGGAAGATTTTGCCCCCATATTTAAGAGGATAAATGCTATTTTACTAACAAAGCCAGAGCAATTGCCAAGGCGCCTAAAAACAAGCCGACAGCTAAATTTTTTCGCTTTAATTCCTTCCAGAGGTGCAATTCTACTGTAGTTCTGTTTATTATCCAGACAGTTACGATAACGCTAACCGCCAGAATAATACCCATCACTAAAACATTGCCCAAGGAATAAATGTAGTCTGCTAAGACAAGGTTCATAAATTTTTGTTTTAATTGATTTTTATTTAAGTTTTTAGAATTTTACTGGGATGCTGACTAAATTTTCTTCAGTGCCGCTTGCACTTAAACTATATACGTCAACAAATCCTTCTTTGGTCGTGGAAAATTCATAACTGATTTTGCGCGAAAAACCGGCATAACCGTCTGATTGTATTTCTCCCAATGAAGCAGTTTCCTCTATTAAAACTTTGCCAGTTGTATTTTTAATCCTGATATAAACTTTATCGCCAGAAATTTTGGCCCTACCCTCAACAGTAAAAGGTGAAGTTAATTGCGCATCAGCTTGCGGGCCAGTCAGTGTAATTGGTTTTGTACCTCCGATAGTGCCGGAAATAGCGTCATTAGTTTCTGTATTTGTATTTGTTCCGCATTTGCCCAAAACCAATAATTGATTTGTACAGCTATTATACCAGCCTTCCCTGGTAGTGCCGCTATATTTGCAAGCCTTATAACAATCGCCCGCTTTACATTCTCCGCGGTAAAGGGTCCATTCTTCGCAAATACTTTTGTCAGGAAAGACACAGACTCCAAATTGACCATTTGTATCCGAGTACATTTCCACTTTAGCGCCCTTCACCACGCATTCTTCAGAAGCTGGATTGGCGATTTGCGCATTCACATTAGTATTCTTATTGGTGTTAACATTTTTATTCTGATTTATCACAACATTATCTTCCAAGTGCGTACACCAAGCCGGAGTATAATTTGCGCCCTGAAAGCGATCAACTAAAAAACAAATTGGCGTAAAAGTGGTTTTTAAAAAACCGTAATTTAAAAAAGAGACCAGAAAATAAAATGCCAAAAATAATATTAAGATGACATTTAAAAAAATTGAAAATCTGTTAATGGATTTTTTATGCATAAAAAAATTGTATTTATCATATTATAGCACATTTTAATAAAAAAACCCACTGTTATTCACAGTGGGTTTTGTACGGTCAGTGGAGAAGAAGCTCCATATTTATGTCTTCAATAAATCTGCGGGAAGACAAATAAAATTTAATTTTACCCCACCTACTTTCTGTAGAGTAAGATGCATAGAAATACACATTCGTTCCTGGCACATAATTTGAGCTGATTTTTTTTGATAATATTTCACCTTCATTCGAAAACATTGCATGACCGTGAATAATCCAGTCGTCACAATTTCCCCCAGGACGATCTGCGTCTATACCCGTGATTTGTATTTGTATAGAAAGTTTTTCTTTTGACCCATCCTTATTGTCAAGGATTACGTCAAACCGCACCTGTGCAGCCTGACAGAGGGATCTAATTATTAAATCCCATCTGTTCGGGCCCTTTACAATTTCACCCCAGAGAGCTAATTCTTCTGCCATACGGCACCTCCCTATGTCCGCCGAAGTTTTAACGAAGGCGGACCTTTTTAAAGGTTCAAACTCTACCCCTGGCATACACCAAGGAATAATCCGCCACCTTGGTCGGATAATTCAAATTAACAAGAAAAAATAATTTTGTCAATATTACACGAAAACGCTTTAAAAAAAGTAGAGACGCATTGCAATGCGTCTCTACGGTAATAAATATTAATTTATTTTTAGCGTTTTCGCTTAATACAATTTATCAATCAGCGTCAAAATAACGCCTATCACCGCTGTCACTGTGCCAATCAGCCAAAACCTCATGACAATCTTGCACTCTGGCCAACCCTTGGCTTCCAGATGATGATGAAGCGGGGCTGATAAAAATACCTTGCGTTTAAATATTTTTTTTGAACACATTTGAATGATTACTGATAAAGTTTCCAAAACAAAAGGCAAACAAATAATCGGCAAAATAAAAACAGAATTAGTCAGCATGGCAATAACGCCCAAAGTGACGCCTAAACCCATTGCGCCAGTATCGCCCATGAAAAATCTAGCCGGTGGAATATTAAACCATAAGAAAGCCAAAAGTGATCCGGCAATCACTCCGCAAAGTGTGGCTAAATCATATCTGCCCTGTGTAAAAGCAATGACGCCAAAAGCTGAAAATGAAGCAGCCAAAAGTCCTCCGGCCAAACCGTCTAAACCGTCTGTAATATTTACAGCATTAGAAGTGGCCACTATCACCACGACAAAAATGGGAATGTACCACCAGCCAATCTGAAAATCACCTAAAAAGGGCACGTGAATCAAATCCCAATCCAATTTAAATAAAAACCAAAATGCGCCAATCAAGGCGATAACCGTATATAAAAGTAATTTATAGCGCATTTGCATTCCCCCGCCTTTTGGCCCAATGCCCCTGACATTTAAAATATCATCAAATAAACCCACACAAGCCGCGGCCACCAAAGCGCCAAGCGGTAAAAATGTCTGTGAGCGCGTTAAAAAATTAAATTTATCAAAAATTGGAATGTCAGTGAATTTGGCTAAATAAAATATGCCCAGCGCCAAAACTAAAGTAGTCACCCAAACCAAAATTCCGCCCATGGTTGGCGTACCAGCCTTATGCGCATGCATATTAGACATGATGGGCGCACTCTCGCCATCTCTTATGCTTTTACCCAATTTATATCTATACAAAAAATAAGTTAGGGCCGGAGTCCATAATATGGCCAGGATAAATGCTAGAGTTGTGAAAAAGAAAATCTTGATGATAATTAAAGTATCCATAATAATTTATATATTTAATAAGATGACAAAAATCGCAGCAGCCAATAAAATAACTTGCAATACTGCAGAAGAAATAACTAATGAGTAGCTAATAACTTTTTCCTGTATATAAAAAAAGTATCCCAAAGTGTTATTAAAAATAATAATAAATAATCCCAAAAGCGGAATTATCAAAGATTCATACCAATAACCAATATTATCAATGCCAAAATA